>BBBN01000443.1 GCA_001311585.1 Thermus sp. JCM 17653 | reverse complement strand
AAAGGCACGTACCGGTCCTTTTCCATACGTACCCCATAGCCCTGAGGTGCCGGGCCACCACCTTGGGGGCCAGGCGGACCCCGAAGCGCTCGGCCAGGGCCTCCGCCAGCTGCGGGGCGGTCCAGACCCTATCTTCAGCCAGCTTTTCCTCCACGAAGGCGGCCATCTCCGGGGTGAACTTCCTGGGGGCTCCCGGGGGTTTGCGGTAGGCGAGGCCCTGGAGGCCCTGCTCCAGGAAGCGCCTGAGGACGAGGTAGACCGTGGTGCGGTCCTTGTGGAAGTGCCGGGCGATCCTGGGGGCGGTCCAGCCCTCGGCCGCCAGGCGGACCATGGCGGCCCAGAGGCGGGTCTTCTTGTGGGTCTTCGGGTCCAGGGAAAGCTCCAGCAGGAGCCGATCCTCCTCAGGCGTTAGCCGGATCTGAAGAGGGGCTGCCATGTTGAGATGATAAGGGGTTGGCACTTAGGCTATATAAACGCCGCCCCCAACTCCACCTCAATGGGCCTTCCGGTGCCTCGTTGGTCTTGTGAAAGATATCGCTAGGCTAAGAGAACCCCGTCCTGGAGAGGCGTGGCAGAGTTCTGCCAGCCGTGACAGGAAGGGGGGCTAGATGCAGGGGGATTGAGCGCCGTGCAGGACGGTTCTGGCAGAGGTCTGCCATTTTCCTACCTACCCCTCTCAGAGCCGCCAGAGGGCCTCGAGGGGGAGGGCGTGGAGGTCTTTTACTACCGCAGCCACTCCGGGGAGGAGGTAGACCTGGTGCTGGAGGGGCCGGGGGGAAGGGTGGTGGGGGTGGAGGTGAAGACCGGGGAGCTTCGGCTGGAGCACGTCTTCCAGGCCCTCCTGGCCTGGGCGGCCTGGACCCGGTTGGAGGGCCGGGTGGGCCTTCAGCGGAAAACCTTCGCCGTCCTCTGGCGCCCGGACCTGGGCTTTCCCCTTTACCTGAAGGTCCCCGACCCCGAGCTCCTGTTGGCCCGGGCCCGGGAAGCCATGGAGGCCCTCCTCGCGGCGAGGCCTAAGGTGGGCCCGGGGTGCAAGGGCTGCCCCCTGGCCCGGGAGGGAGTTGCCCGGAGGGCCTGGCCTACCTGGGGGGTGGGGCGTGAGCCCCCTTGACCCCTTGGGCCTCGGCGCTTCCCGGAGCCCCTCCCTCGCGGTCCACTTCTTCGCCCTCTCCCAGGTCCTCGAGGTCCTTCGGGGGGCGTGCCCCGCCCGGTCCTGGAGGAGGCCCGCCGGGCCGGGAAGGCGCCCCGCTCCCGGACCTCCTCCCAG
>BBBN01000442.1 GCA_001311585.1 Thermus sp. JCM 17653 | reverse complement strand
GGGCCGCCCCTCCAGCACGCCGCGGGCGAAGGCCTGGAGCTCGAGGCGGTAGGCCTCGCGGAAGCGGTCGGTGAAGTAGCGGTAGTGGTCCAGGCGCACCTCCTCCACCGGACCGTAGCGGTAGAGGGGCGTCTTGGGCAGGGCCTCCACCACCAGCTTGCCCCTCTCGCCGAACACCTCGGTGCGGATGTCGTACCCGTAGACCGCCCGGCGGCTGTTCTCCACCACGCCCAGGGCCCCGCTCTCGAAGCGAAGGAGGAGGCTCACCGTGTCCCAGTCGCCTAAGGCCCCGATCCTGGGGTCCACCCTCGCGGCTCCCCAGGCCTGCACCTCCACCACCTCCCCCACCAGGAAGCGGGCAAGGTCCAGGTCGTGGATGGCCATGTCCACGGCGATACCCCCGGAGGCCTTGAGGTACTCCAAGGAAGGCGGGGCCGGATCGCGGCTCACCGCCCGGAACTGGTCCACCCGACCGATCTCGCCCCCTTCCAGAAGGGCCTTGGCCTGGGCGTAACCGGGGTCGTAGCGGCGCTGGAACCCGATCTGGAAGGGAACCCCATAAGCCTCCACCTCCTTCAGGCGGCCTCCGTGGAGGCGAGGTCTAAGGCCACGGGCTTCTCGCAGAAGACGGCCTGCCGCCTCCGGGCCGCCTCCCGGATGAGGGCGGCGTGGGTGGGGGTGGGGGTCACGATGACCACCGCCTCCACCCCGGGGTGGTCCAAGGCCTCCAAGGGCTCCAGGTAGGTCTCCTCGGCCCGGGCCAGGAAGGCCGCCCGCTCGGCGTTTTCCCGAAGGGGGTCGGCCACCGCCACCACCCGGACCTCGGGTAGGGCGCCCAAAAGCTCCGCGTGCAGCTGCCCCATGCGTCCCGCGCCCAAAAGGGCCACGCCCAGCCTCCTCATGCCTTTCCCTCCGCTTGGGTCCGGCGGATGTAGACTTCCGCCACCTTCATCAGCTCCTCCTCCACGGCCTTGTAAAAGAGGCGGTGATGCTCCCAGGGCCGGCCCAAGAGGGCCCGCAAGGAGCGGTACAGGGCGGTGCCCACGTTGACCTTGACCACCCCTAGCCGCACCGCCGCCTCCAGGTCCTCCGGGGGGATGCCGCTGCCCCCGTGGAGGGCGAAGGGGCCTCGGGCCTCCTCGCGGATCCGGGCCAGAAGGGGTAGGTCCAGCCGGCTTTCCTCCCCGTGGCGGGATCCGCGGCCACGGCCACCACATCCGCCCCCGCCTGAAAAAGGGCGGCCACCTCCTCGGGCCGCTCCTTTCCTCGCCG
>BBBN01000441.1 GCA_001311585.1 Thermus sp. JCM 17653 | reverse complement strand
CTCCAGCATGGCCCGCTTGGTCTCCGCCTCCAGCGGGTTAGGGGTCGAGTACCCCCTCGCGTCCACCCCGGTGGCCCCGAGGAAGGCCTTGTCCGCGCGGTACCAGGAAAGGGTGCGCACGGTGGCGGGCCCGATGAGGGCCAGGCTGTGGTGGCGCATGCTGCCCCCCAGGACCAAGACCTCGTGCCCGCTCCCCTGGAGCTCCAGGGCCACGGGGACGGAGTTGGTCAGGACGAAGAGCTTGCTGAAGCGGTCCTTGAGCATCCTGGCGAGGGCCAAGGTGGTGCTCCCCGCGTCCAGGAGCACCGCGTCCCCCTCCCGGATCACCTCCAGGGCCTTGCGGGCGATGGCCCGCTTGACCCCCATGCGGTGCCGCTGCTTCTCCTCAAAGGAGGGGTTGAAGAGGACCTTGCGCACCGGCACCGCGCCCCCGTAGACCCGCTGCACCAGGCCGCGGGCCTCGAGGTCGGCCAGGTCCGCCCGGATGGTCACCTGGCTCACCCGGAAGATCCGGGCGAGCTCCTCCACGCTCGCCTCCCCCTTGGCCTCCAGGAGGTCCAGGATCGCCCGGCGCCGCTCGGCAGGGGTCATGCCTCCTCCAAGGGAAGGGGGATGGGGTCGCCCGACCAGTTCCCCTTGACCCAGGCCCAAAGGGGGTCGTCCACGGGGGGCCGGCGCCGCGCCTCCCCGATGAGCTCCCCGGCCAGGTAGTTGAGGTAGTAGGCGTTGGCCCCCGGGGGGGCGGCCACGGGATGGTACCCTCCCCGCACCAGCACCAGATCCAAGTCCCGGGCCAGGTGAACCTCTTCTGTTCCCCGCTCCGGATCGTAGTTCACGTGGATGGCAAAGGCCCCTTCGGGGCGGACCCGGTAGAGGTAGGTCTCCTCCAGGTAGGGGGAACCCAGTAGCCCGTCGTGCCGGTGGGGGGGCCAGCCGGAGAAGTGCCCCGACGGGGTGTAGACCTCGTACAGGAGAAGCCTCTCCGCCGGGAGGTCGGGGCCCAGGACATGGTTCACCTGCCGCAGGGCAGGCCCTCCCCCACGAAGCTCCCGGCGCATCTCCTCGGGGCGGAAGAGGCGGACGGGGTAGCGGCCCTCCGCCGGGGCTCCCCCCAGGGCCAGAAGGGCCGGGCCCCCTCCACTTCCAGGCGGAAGGGGACGCCCGGAGGGAGGTAGAGCACCCAGGGAAGGCCCCGGAACACGTCCTTGCGGACCAAGGCGTAGTCCCCGGTCCCCACGCGCACGAGCACCTTTCCTTCCAGGGGCACCAGGGCGAG
>BBBN01000440.1 GCA_001311585.1 Thermus sp. JCM 17653 | reverse complement strand
CCGTTTCCACCTCCCCGAGCTTCCCTCGGGGCGCTACCGCCTCCGCCTCCTGCTCTTCAGCCAGCACCGCCTGGCCCTGAGGCCCCGCTACACCCTGGAGGAGGAGGTGGTGCGGTGAGGGCTTTCCTCCAGGGAGCCTTCTTTCTCCTCGCCTTTTGGGCCTCCCTCCTTGCCCTTTCCTGGGCCCTTACCCCGAGGCCCCTCCAGGAGGAGGCCTGCGTCCCCGGTCCCCTGCCGGGGCGGGCGGAGCTTTGGAGCAACGGAGCCCTTCCCTTACCCCTTTGCCGGGCGGCCACCCTGGTGCTGGACCTCGAGGGCACCCCCGCCCAGGGCCGGGGTCCCCATGTCCTCCTGGTGGAGGGGAGGCGCACCCTGTGGGAGGGGGAGGTCCTGGGCCGAAAGGAGGTGCGGGTGCGGGTTGCCGGGAGGGGCACGGCGGCCCTGGTCTTCACCAACGACCTCTACCGGCCCCCTGAGGACCGGAACCTCTTCCTTCGGGGCTTGAGGGTGGAGCCCCCCTAGCGGAAGAAGGTGCAGCGGGCACTTAGCGCAGGGTGAGGCCAAGGGAGAAGGTCAGCCCCGTGGCCTCGTCGTACTGCCCCTTGAGGACGTTCTGCGCCCTAAGCTCGTAGGCGAAGCAGCCCTCGTAGTAGCGCAGGGTGAGGCCGTAGCGGCTTAGGGCTCCGCCGCTTAGCCCCACCTCCGGGGCGAGCCAAAGGGCCTGGCAGCAGGTGCGGTCGGGAAGGGGCATGGCGTAGGCCAGGCGCACCTCCTCGTGGCTCCCCCGCACGTAGCCTAGGCGGAAGGTGCCCAGGGCGCTTTGGTACTCCCCTTCCAGGCGGTCCAGGCGGTTTCCCAGGGGGTTTTCCAGGGCGTAGCGGAGGGCGAAGGGCCCCTGGCGCCCTTCCAAGAAAAACCTTTGGAACTCGTCCCGGTTCTCGTAGGCGAAGGGCGGGGTCTTCCCCAGGGCCTCGAGCCTCCCCGCGTACCCCGCCCGCAAGGCCAGCTCCCCCTCCTGGAAGCCCCCCTCCAGGCTTCCCCCCACCGCCAGGTAGGGAGGGTAAGGGGTCCCGGGGTAAAGGGCGGCCAGGAGGGCGGGGGAGAGGGTGAGGCTAAAGGGGCCCTCCTTAAAGGTCTGGCGGTAGCCCCCCTCCACCCCTAGGGTCCAGCCCTGGCTCCTTCCCGTCTCCGCGTAGCGCAGGAAGGGGCTTAAGGTAAGGCCTTCCAGGCGGAAGGTGGGGCGGTAGCGGGCCTCGAGGCGGGGGGTGTCGGGCGTCGGG
>BBBN01000439.1 GCA_001311585.1 Thermus sp. JCM 17653 | reverse complement strand
CTCGGAGGCGGCTCGCCGGGGGCAGGGGGTCGGGCCTCCTTCCCGCCTCCATGGGAGGGTAGAGGCCGGAGGGCCCGGCCTCTGGGTAGAGGAGGAAGACCTCCTCCCCCCGGCTGGCCACCTCCTCCCAGAAGAGGGGGTCCAGGCCCCGGAGGCGCCGGGGAAGCCGCGAAAGAAGCCCTTGCTCCCTGAGCTCCTCCAGGAGGAAGTAGTCCTCCCCCTCCCCCAGGGTGTACCGCCCCGCCACCCAGTCCAGCACGTAAGCCCTCCTGGCCCGCACCCCATCGCCCGCAAGGGGGGAGGAGGGGGATGCCCCGGGCCCACCCCCGGAGGCAGGGCCTCGTCCAGGAGGAGGCTCCGCCACCAGGCGAGGGGGTTTTCCCGGTCCACCCGGAGGGCCAAGCGGAGCCGGGCAAGGAAGGGCTCCTTGGCGGAAACCCCCACCCTTTCCAAGGCCTCCTCCGCCCAGGCCAAGGGTCCGGCCCCGGGGTGCGCAGGGCCCGGAAGGCTCCCACTCCGCCAGGAGGCCTTCCCGCTCGGCCAGGGCCCCAAGGGCCTCCTCCCCCGCAAGCCCTAAGCGCAGGGCCCTTCGGCCCAGGGCGGCGAACCCCAGGGCCAGGAGGTCCCGCCCCGTGGGAAAGGGGCTCAGGAGGGCCAGGACCCTTTCCCCGTCCTCGGTATCCGCCAGGGCCTGCTCCCGGCCGTCCTCCAGAGGGAGGCCGTATTCCTCCTTGAGGAGGAGGAGCCCTCCGATGCGCTCCTCCGGGGCCACCACCAGCACCTCCTCCGGGGCCAGGCCCTCCCCTCCACGCTCCCGGGGAGCCAGGGCCCGCTTCAGGCCCGGAGGAGGTGGCGGGCCTCCTCCACGGGGTTGGCCAGGCGCCACACCTCCTTGCGGAGGGGCCTGGGGGGAAGGGTTTCCCAGGGCTTCAGGCCTGGGGGCAGGACCTCGAGGGTAAGGAGCACGGGCACCTCCTGGGCCAGGCGGCGGAGGAAGGCCAAATCCAGGGGACCCACCTCCCGGAAGCCGTCCACCACCACCAGGTGGGGCCGGGGGAAGAAGCGCAAGGGGACCTTCAGGGCCAGGCGGCGGAAGTCGTCGTAGTCCAGGCTTCCCCGCTTCAGGCGTTCATACATCAGGTAGACCCGCCTCAGCCTCCCCGCCTCCCCCTCCTTGGGCAGGGCGAAAGGGGAAAGGCCAAAGCGCTTGAGCTCGGCGATGGCCCGGGCGAAAAGCCGGGCCTCCCCGGGGGCCACGCCGGGACCGTAAAGCTCCCGCAGG
>BBBN01000438.1 GCA_001311585.1 Thermus sp. JCM 17653 | reverse complement strand
CTCCCCGAGCTCCCCCCCGAGGAGGCCCCCTTGGGGGTCTCCTGGGCCTCTTCGCCGTGGCGGAAACGGGAAGCGTGGCCCTCTCCAGCGAGGAGGGGCGAAGGGTCCAGCTCCTCCCCCCCATCCACCTGGTCTTCGTGGAGGAAGGAGGGTGTACGGCACCCTCCTCGAGGCCCTGAAGGACCTCAAGGACCTCCCCAGCGCCCTAGGCCTCCACTCCGGCCCCTCCAAGAGCGCCGACATCGGCCAGGTGATGGTGAAGGGGGTGCATGGGCCGGGGAGGCTCATCGTGGCCGTGCTCACGGAAGCCGGTAGGCGGGAGGAGGGGTAAGCCTCCGCCAGTTGAAGCGTAGACCCCCCTCGTCCCGCACGAAGACGGGCCACCAGACGAAGCTCGCCCGCCCGGCGATGGCCTCCTGGGGCACGGGGCCGAAGGTGCGGGAATCCTCCGAGCCGCCCAGGGTGCGGTTATCCCCCATGACGAAGTAGTAGCCTTCTTTAGCCGGATGCGCCCCACCTCGCAGGACTCCTCCAACCGGCTCCGGTCCAGCACCTCCTTGGAGGGGGGAAGGAGCATCTCCTTCAGGGGCCTGAGGTAGGCGGGCAGGAGGTCCACGGGAAAGTCCCCCTGCTGGGTGATGATCCGGGTCATGCGACCCTCCTTGTAACAGACCCCGGGGAAGGAGTCGGGCCAGGGGGAGAGGTGGTCGGTGATGTGGGTTTCCGGTAGGGGCACGCCGTTCACGTGCACCACGCCCCGCTCTATATACACCTCGTCCCCCGGCACCGCCACGATGCGCTTGATGAAGAAGGCCCGGAAGGAAAAGCCCAGGACGGGAAAGCGGGCGGTGGCGTAGGGGGTGCCCTCGGGGGGCTTGAGGATGGCGATCTCCCCCCGGCGCCACTCCATGAGGCCAAAGCGCACCAGCCAGGTCTCCCACTTGGGCACCAGGACCCGCTCCCCGTTTCTCAAGGTGGGGAACATGCTCTGCCCCACCACCCCCACGGTGGTGAAGACGAAGGTGGTGACCAGAAAGGCCACCAAAAGGGCCTCCCCCACCTGGCGGAACCACTCCTTGAACAGGTACTCCCAGAAAGCCTTCATACTCCCCCCACTTTAGCAAGGGCCGCCCGCGCCGCCTGGCGGCCGGCCTCCACGATCTCCTCCAGGCGGCGGAAGTCCTCTAGGCCCACCCCTTGGAGGCTCGGCCGGACGTAGACTTCCGGGGCGTAGAGGGTGAGGCGCACGGAGGTGAGGTGGGCCTGCATCAGGTCCACCGCCCGCCGGGCCAGGGCCAGTA
>BBBN01000437.1 GCA_001311585.1 Thermus sp. JCM 17653 | reverse complement strand
TGCCCCTAGCTTAAAGCCCCCAAGGCCTCCGCCACCCGCTCCCTGGGCAGGGCCCCCTGGACCACCTCCTTGCCGCCCCCCTTGGCCCCCAGGGCCTTGAGCCTCTCCAGGACCTCTTGGCGCCTGGGGCCGAGGAGGGCGAAGCGCCCCTCCGGAGAAACCAGGAGGAAGGTCTTCCCGCTCCAGGCGAGGAGTTTCTTGGCCAGCTCCGCCAGAACAGGGGCCGGCACGAGGAGGGCTTCCTCCTCCAAGGCCCTGGGAGGAGGGCTTCCACCAGGGCTTCCCCGAGGGCCAGGTTTTCCCCCTTTAAGGCGTAAAGCTCCTCCTGAAGCCTCTTGATGGGCTTTTCCAGCTCCAGGGGGTGGGTGGAGAAGGCCAGGGCCAATCGGGAAAGAAGGGCGTGCTTGGCGTGGTAGTCCTCCAGGGCCTCCCACCCGGCCGCGAAGTAAACCCGCGTCCCCCCTTTGTAGCGCTCCCACCTGAGAACCTTGATGGGCCCCGCCTGGGCGCTGGTCTTGAGGTGGGTCCCCCCGCAAGCCGCCAGGTCAAAGTCCCCGATCCGCACCAGGCGCACCTTTCCCCGGACCTTGGGGGGGCGCCTTAAGGGGTATTGGGCGAGCTCTTCCTCGGAAACGAAGAAGGCCTCCACCGGGTAGTCGGCGTAGACGGCGAAGTTGGCGAGGGCCTCGGCCTTTTGGATCCCTTCCTCCTCCGCCTCCTCCTCGAGGTCCACGGTGCACACCGGGGAGTCCAGGCTCACGGCCACGGTGTGGTAGCCCCCGGCCCTGAGGAGGGCCTGGGAGAGGAGGTGCTGGGCGGTGTGGCGTTGCATGTGGCGGAAGCGCCTCGGCCAGTCGATCTCCCCCTCCACCTCCACGCCCTCTGGGACGGGCGCGGAAAGCACGTGGACCACGTCCCCAAAGGCCTTCTCCTCCTCGTAGGCGTGGAGGACCCGGACCTCGCCGAACGGCCCCCGGAGGACCCCCGTGTCGGCGGGCTGCCCCCCGGACTCGGGGTAGAAAAGGGTCTGGGAAAGCACGGCGTGGTGCCCCTTCGGGTCGCTCCAGGCCCTTTCCACCCGGGCCTGGAAGCGGGTGGCGTAGCTGTCCAGCTGGTAAAGCCTCATGCCCCTTAGGATAAGGAGGATGGCGCCCTTGGACCGGGAGGAGTTCGCCCGGCTTCAGGCCAAAGGCGCCCTCTGGTGGCTGGAAGGGGCCGTGGAGCTGTGAGGGGGGAAAGGCTGGACAAGCTCCTCGCCCGCCTGGGCCTGGGAAGCCGCAAGGAGGTGGCGAGGCTGGTGCGCG
>BBBN01000436.1 GCA_001311585.1 Thermus sp. JCM 17653 | reverse complement strand
TGGTGGACGCCGGCGGGGCGGGGTACGTGCGCTTTCTGGAGGGCCTGCGGGGCTACGCCCTGGGGCTTCCCCTGCCCGAGCCCCCCAAGGTGGAGCGCTACGCCCAGACCGCCTTCGCCACGGAGGCCTTCGGCTACTGCACGGAGTTCCTCATGGAGGGGGTGGAGGTGCCCATAGAGCGCATCCGCGAGGCCGTGGCCCCCTTTGGGGACTCCCTTCTGGTGGTGGGGGCCGAGGGGTACGTGAAGGGGCACATCCATACCAACGATCCCGACGGCCTTCTTTCCACCGTGGCCCGTTTCGGGCGCATGGTGCGCACCAAGGTGGAGGACATGGCCGAGCAGCACACGGAGATCCTGGCCATGGCGGGCCTCCTGGACGAGGCTCCTCCTCCCACGGGCCTGGTGGCGGTGGCCCTGGGGCACGGGGTGGCCCGGGCCTTCCGTAGCCTGGGGGCCCGGGTGGTGGGCGGGGAAAAGACGCAAAACCCCAGCGTGGAGGACCTGCTTTCCGCCATTAGAAGCCTGCCCAACCCCAAGGTGATCCTCCTGCCCAACAACCCCAACGTCTTCCTGGCGGCGGAGCGGGCGGCGGCTTTGGCCAAGGAGGAGGGGAAGGAGGTCTTCGTGCTCAAAAGCCGCACCCTGGGCCAGGGCCTGGCGGCGGCGGTGCGCTACCACCCGGAAAGCCTTCCCGAGGAGCTCCTTCCCGAGATGGAAAAGGCCATGCAGGGGGCGGCGACCCTCGAGGTCACCTGGGCCAGCCGCGACGCCGAGGTGGACGGCCTCAAGGTCCTGAAGGACAAGCCCATCGGCCTTTTGGACGGAAGGCTCGTCCTGGTGGGCAAGACCCCGGAAGAGGTCCTGGAGGGCCTCCTCCGCTTGGCCAAGGAGGGGAAGGAGGTCCTCACCCTCTTCCTGGGGCCCAACACGCCCAAGGAGAAAGCGCAGGAGGTGGCGGAAAGGTTCCCCGAGCTGGCGGTGGAGATCCTCCCCGGCGGGCCCGACCTCTACGCCTATCTGGGGGTGCTGGAGTAGCTAAAGAAAACCCCAAACTTCCCTTCCCCCTCCTTGGGTTATCCTTTGGGGAAAGGGGGTTGGTATGTGGCGGATCCTGGGCCTATTGGCGCTCCTCCTCGCGGCGTGCAACCTTTCGGGCAACCCGCCCGTGGAGGGCGACCTCCCGGTGGGGGGTAGCCGGGTGGCCCTCCTGCCCCCGGCCCAGGAAGGGCCGGGGGGAAGCCTGCGCCCTGGGGTGAGGGTCTACCGCATCCTTCTGGACCGGGACGGGGCGGTGCGGGTGGCGGCG
>BBBN01000435.1 GCA_001311585.1 Thermus sp. JCM 17653 | reverse complement strand
CAAGGAGCGCGGGTTCTCCTCCCGGGGGAGCTTCCCGCCTGGGGCCGGGACCGGGTTTTGGGCCTCGTCCTGAGCCCCACGGCCATCCTCCTGGAGAAGACCGAGGGGCGCTACCTCTTTTGCCCCCGGAGCACCTATACGGGCCAGCTCTACGCCTTAAGGTTGTCCCCGGAGTACCCGGCCCAGGCCTTGGAGGAGCGGGAGGTCCACCCCTTCTACGAGACCCTCTACCGCAGGCGGCCCTTCCCCGCCCCCCTCGAGGCCCGGGCCCACTCCGGCCAGGTGCCCGGGGAGGAGAGGCGGAAGCTGGAGGAGCGCTTCCGCAACCCCCAAGACCCCTTAAGCCTCCTCGTGGCCACCCCCACCCTGGAGATGGGCATAGACATCGGGGCCCTCTCCTCGGTCTTCCTGCGCAACATTCCCCCTTCTCCCGCAAGCTACGCCCAGCGCTCGGGCCGGGCGGGGCGAAAGGGACAGCCCGCCCTCATCCAGGCCTTCTCCGGGGCCCTGGGCCACGACGCCTACTTCTACCGCTACCCGGAAAAGATGGTCCGGGGAACGATCCAGGCCCCCCGCTTCCTCCTGGATAACCCCAGGCTGGTGCAGGCCCACGTACGGCTCTGGTCCTCGAGGTCCTGGCCCAGTGGGACCTTTCCCTTCCCAGAACCGTGGCCGAGGCCCTGGACTACGAGGACCAGCACCACACCTTTCCCTTGAGGCCAGGCTTCCTAAAGCCCTTCGCCGAGGGCATCGCCCGCCACAAGGAGGCCATCCTCGAGGCGGTGCGGGGCGCCTTCCGGCAGGAGATGGCCCGCTTTTCCTGGTTTACCGAAGACCTGGCCCGGAGCGTGATAGAGGGCTTCCTCGCCGACCTGGACCGCGAGCTTGACCCCTGGCGCGAGGAGTACCAAGACGCCCAGGCCCGTTACGCCGAGTTCGCCACCCGCCTGCGCCACATGGGCCCCAAGAACCCCCTATTTGAGGAGGTGCGGGGGGAGGTGGACCGGGCGGACCGGCAGCGGCGCTTCCTGGTGGAGATGGAGCTCAGGGGCTACCTGGAGACCCGGGGGTTCCTCCCCAACTACGCCTTCGGCCGGACCACCGCCTTCGCCGAGCTCGTCACGCCAAGCGGGGAAGTACGCCGCCTGGAGAGGCCCACCTTCGTCGCCCTCACCGAGCTCGCCCCCGGCAACACCCTCTACTACGGGGGCAGGCGCTACCACCTGGACCGCCTGGCCCTCCTCCCCAAGCCCGAGGCCTTCCGCCCGGCCAAGCGTTGCCCCTCCTGCGGCCACGTGGAGGTGCGGGA
>BBBN01000434.1 GCA_001311585.1 Thermus sp. JCM 17653 | reverse complement strand
GGGCAAGGGGCTGGCCCCGAGGCTTTCCCCCCTGCCCCATCCTCCCTCCCCGAGGACCGCCTAAGGGCCCTGGCCCAGGGGGAAGACCCCGACCCCCTGCACCGATCGGCCTTGGACCTGAAGGAAGGCCGGGGAAGCGGGCTTCTTGAGGGGCTCCTCCCCCAGAAGCTCCTTCTCCTCTGGCAGGGGAAGCTTCCCCGGGCCTACGAGGCCTTCCGCCTCCTCTCCGAGGGAAAAAGGGAGGAGGCCCTGGCCTTGGCGGGAGCATGGAGGAAGGGGACGTGCTGGAGCGGACCGCCGCCCACCTCCTCTTCCGGGCCCTGGAGGACGAGCGCTGGAAGGCCTCGGCGAGGAGGCTGGCGGAGGCCTTTCCCGAGCTTCCCCTGGCCTGGGAGGAGGTGAGCTTCGCCGCCTTCCACGAGGGGAAGGGCGAGGAGGCGAAGGCGGCCCTCCTCGAGGCCCTCAAGCTCCGCCCCGACCACTGGCTCTACTGGACCAACCTGGCTGGGCCTACTACCTCATGGGGGACCTCCCCCGGGCCATCCTGGCCTCGGAAAGGGCGGTGCGCCTAAACCCCAACGCCACCGCCTACTACAACCTGGGCCTTTTTAAGGCATCTACGGGGACTTTCTCGGGGCCAAGGCCGCCTACGACCGGGCGCTCAGGCTGGACGAGGGCGAGGACTTCCGGGAAGCCCTGAAGGACCTGGAAGGGAGGAAAGAACCCCTCACCCTCTTCTTCCGGGCCTACCTCTCCGAGCGGGCGGGGCTCGCCGCAAAGGAGCTTTACCAGGCCTTCCTGCAGGGCTACCCGGGGCACCCCGCCGCCTTCGCCGCCCGGAGGGCCCTGGCCCGCCTCGAGGCCCCTCAGGTGCGCCTCCAGGTCCTGAGGCTCACCCTTATCCCCGAAGGCCAAGACGCCCGGCCCTTCCGCAAGGGGGAAGCGGTCTTCCCCGTGGTGCGCCTGGAGGGCACCCCCTACCTGGCAGGGAGGCCCTGGAAACCCTCCTGTGGCGGGAAGGGAACCTGGTGGCCCAGGAGTCCAAGCCCCTGGGCTTTCCCCCCCTCACGGCGGCCCTGGAGGAGGTGGCCCCCGCCGTGACCCTGCCGGAGGAGGGCAGGTACACCCTCGAGGTGCGCTACGGGAAGGCCCAGGCCCTCCTTCCCCTGGAGGTGGGCCCGGAAAGCCTCGCCCGCAGGCTCTACGCCCTGGGCCTGGAGCGCGGGATCTTTCGGGAAACCCCCTCCTCACCCCCAAGGAGGCCTTGGGGATGGACGGGGAGCGCCTCCTCCTGGAAAGGACCCTGGAGG
>BBBN01000433.1 GCA_001311585.1 Thermus sp. JCM 17653 | reverse complement strand
CCCCGCCCCGCCCGAAGACCATGGGGTCCCCTCCCTTGAGCCGGGCCACCACCCGCCCCTCCCGGGCCAGGGCGATGAGCTTTTGCGTGATGGCCTCCTGGGGGGTCTTTTCCCCGTAGCCCTCCTTGCCCACGGGCACGAGCTTCCCCTTGGCCAGGGCGAGGACGTCGGGGTGAACCAGGCGGTCGTGGAGGACCACCTCGGCCACCTCCAAGACCCTCAGGGCCTTCAGGGTGAGGTGCTCCGGCCCCCCGAACCCCGCCCCCACCAGGTAGACCTTTCCCCTCATCGCCTCCTCGGGAAGAGGCGGTGGAGCCTCCGGTGGAGGGCATCCAGGTCCTGGTAGAGGGCCTCGGCCTCCGCCCTCAGGGCCTTCAGGCGCCCTTCCATAGCCTCCACCGCCAGGAGAAGCCCCCGCCAGTAGGGCTCTTCGGGCTCCTTGGCGGCCCTTTCCTCCAGCTGGAGTAGGGCCTCCCTTAGGGCTTCCTCCAGGGCAGGGAAGGTTTTGGCCTCGGCGAGGCGCCTAAGCTCGGGCCTTTCCCCAAGCACGGGGGCAAGCTCCTCCCGCTCGTGGAGGAGGTCGTGGGCTTCCTTCTCCAAAAGCTCGCCGATCGCGATCCTCAGGGCCGAAAGCTCGTGGCACGCCATCTAGATCACCTCCAAAAGCTTTTCCCGATAGACCTCCCCCCCCTCCAGGTGGGCCTTTCGCAGGGGGATGGCGTCCTCCGGGGAGAGCCCCCCGTAGACCACCCCCTCGGGGTAGGCAAGGAGGACGGGCCCCTTGCCGCAGCGGCCCAGGCAGGGGGTAGGGGTGAGCTGGACCCAGGGTCCAAGGTTTCTTAGGTCCTCCTCCAGGCGGCGTAGAAGCCCCAGGGCGCCCCTTTCCCGGCAGTCCTCCCCGGTGCAGAGGAGGAGGTGGGTGAAGGGCCCGTGGGGGTGGCGGCCCGGGGCGAAGAGGGCGTGGCGGAGGGCCCTTAGCCCCGCGATCTGGGCCTCTCGCCTCGGGGCGAAGCGCCCCACGGGATAGCGGTAGCGGCAGGTGTCGCAGGGGGCGTACCCGCCTTCCAGGGCCTCCCGGTAGCGGTCCTCGAGGGCCTTGAGGAGGGCGGGGTGGCCCATGAGGGGAGGGAGGACCTGAAGGTCTAGGCCCGCCACCCGGCCCCTCAGCCTCTCCTCCACCACCCCCGGAAGAAGAGGTGGGGGAGGAGGAAAACCCGGCCTGGGCCTAAGCCCGGCGAGCCGGAGGAGGGCCTCCCTGGGCGTGGGCCTCGCCTTGGCGGCGTAGGCGGGGACCGTGGGCACCCCGGTTTTCTCCTCTATGAGCCGGGCGAGG
>BBBN01000432.1 GCA_001311585.1 Thermus sp. JCM 17653 | reverse complement strand
CTTGGCCCTGGCCAGGGCCCCGTGCTGGCCACCACCCCCATCCTGGCCAGCCTGGCCCAGGAGGTGGCGGGAAGCCGTTTCCGGGTGGAAAGCGTTGTCCCGCCGGGGGCCGATCCCCACGCCTTTGACCTACGGCCCTCCACCGCCTTGCTCCTCTCCCGGGCCAGGCTCCTCCTGGCCAACGGGCTGGGCCTGGAGCCCTATCTTCCCAAGCTCCGAGCCTCCTGCCCCCGGGGCCCGGGTGGTGGAGCTGGCCCCGGGGATGCCCGATCCCGTCTGCGGCCTCCTCGGGCTTAGGGAAAAGGGGGTTCACCTCCACGGGGACTGCGACCCCCACCTGTGGCTGGACCCCACCTACGGGGTGCGCTACGCCGAGCGCATAGCCGAGGAGCTCTCCCGGCTCTTCCCCGGGGAAGGGGAGACCTTCCGAGGGAATCTCCCCCGGTTTCGGGAGCGGGCCCTGGCGGAGGACCAGGCCCTCCAGGCCTGCCTCGCGGGGAGGAGGCTCCGGGTGGTGGTGGCCCACCTCTCCCTCTCCTACCTGGCCCGGCGCTACGGCCTGGAGGTGGTGGGGGTTTTGCGGGACACCCTGGGCCAGGACACGGGGGTTCGCGGCCGGATTGCCCTCGTGCGGGAAGCGGAGCTAAGGGGGGTGGACCTGGTGGTGGCCGAGCCCCAGTACGACCCTGGCCCCCTAAGGCGCATCGCCGAGGAGCTGGGGGCCCGGCTGGTGGTCCTTTACACCGATACCCTGGACCGGAGGGTGCCCACCTACCTGGACCTCCTCCGGTGGAACCGGGAAAAGCTCTGTGAAGCAGTGGAAAGGAGGTAAGCGAGGATGAAGAAGAAAAGGTTGGTTCCGGCTCTGGTTGCGGCGGCCCTGGCTCTGGCCAGCGGCCACGGGACTCACGAGGGGGAGAAGGTATTCACCCGGGTGGCGGTGGCCGACGGGGAGAGGCCCTTGGTCCTGGTCCTGGACCAGGAGGGGCGGGAGCTCGGGCGCTTCACCGTGCCTTCTCCCGCCTCTCTCTACTCCCTTCCCGGGGGGCAGTACGTCCTCATGGTGCACAGACAGGGGAACGCCTTGGGCTTCCTCTACGGGGGCTTCGCCCTGGAGGACCACGGGGAGCACCAGGACGTGAAGGAGGAGAACCCCTACGTGGCGGCCACCCTGCGCACCGGGCCCAAGCCCACCCATCCCTTCGCGGGGTGGCCCTGGCTTGCGGTCTTCCACGATGGGGACGGGAGCGTGGCCCTCTTTGACCTCCGCCGCCTCGGGGTGGACTTCACCCCGAGGCTCGTTCCCACCGGGGGGGCGGACCACGGGGCCGTG
>BBBN01000431.1 GCA_001311585.1 Thermus sp. JCM 17653 | reverse complement strand
CCCCTCCCCCAAAAGGCCTTCCGCCTCTATAGCCCCAACAAGGCCCACGGCCTCACGGGGGTCAGGGCGGGGTACCTCCTGGCCCCCCTGGACCTCACCCACTTCCAGAACCTGGCGCCGAGCTGGCCCCTTTCCGTCTACGGGGAGGCCCTCCTCCAAGCCCACCTGGACCCGGAGGCCCGGGCCTGGCTGGAGGAGAGCAAGCGGGAACTCCTCCGGCTCAGGCGCCTCCTGGCCCAGGGCTTGAGGGACCTGGGCCTCGAGGTCCGGGAAAGCCCGGCGAACTTCCTCCTGGTGCGGGTGGGAAGGGCCACGGAGGTGGCGAGGGCCCTTAGGGAAAGGGGCATACGGGTACGGGACGCCACGAGCTTCGGCCTCCCCGAGTGGCTCAGGCTTTCCGCCCAGAAGGAGGAGGCCATAAGGGCCCTCCTCCTCGCCCTGGAGGAGGTCCTGGCAGGTAAACTCAGGACATGAGCCGGAGCTTGCCCGCTACCTGGAGGAGGCCCTAAGGCGGCTACGGGCGGCCCTAGACCTCGAGGCCCTCTACCTCTTCGGCTCCCACGCCCGGGGGACGGCGGACCGAAGGTCGGATCTGGACCTCCTGGTGGTGGCCCGCACCCCCCTCCCTCCCCTTAAGCGCATCGGGCTCGTCCTGGAGCTCCTAAAGGACGCCCCCCTCCCCGTGGAGGCCATCGTCCTCACCCCGGAGGAGTTCCAAGAACGCCGGGACCTCCCCTTCCTCCAGGGGGTCCTACGGGAGGCGAAACCCCTCTATGAGCGTGGAAAAGCGCCTACTTGAGGCCCACCGCTGGCTCGCCCAGGCCTGGGACGACTGGGAGGCGGGGAAGGCCCTCCTGGAGAAGAGCAAGCACGCCCAGGCCGCCTTCCTCGCCCAGCAGGCGGGGGAGAAAGCCCTAAAGGCCCTCTGGATCGCCCTGGGCCTGGACCCGTGGGGCCACAGCCTCGCCCGGCTCCTCCGGGACCTCCCCCCGGAGGAAGCCGCCGCCTTCCATCCCCTCCTGCCCCAGGCCCTGGCTTTGGACAAGCTCTACATCCCCACCCGCTACCCTGACGCCCTCCCCGGGCTCACGCCCAAGGAGGCGTACACGGAAGAGGAGGCCAGGAAGGCCCTGGAGGACGCCCAGGCCATCCTGAAGGCCGTGGAGGTGCGCCTTGGCCAGGGCTAAGGCCCTCATCGTCTGGGGCACGGGAAGCGGGGTGGGGAAGAGCCTCTTTGCAGCGGGGCTTCTCCGCCACTTCAAAAGGCTTGGCCTAAGGGCCGCCCCCTTCAAGGCCCAGAACATGGCGAACCACGCCCGCGTGGTGCGGGGCGGGGAGGTGG
>BBBN01000430.1 GCA_001311585.1 Thermus sp. JCM 17653 | reverse complement strand
CTCCACGGGGCGCATCACCGCCCGGTAGCCCGTCTCCGCCCCCTGGCGCAGGGCCTCGGCCAGGGCCTGGGCGTCCAGGGCCTCCCTTCCCCGGACGGCCTCGCTGAAACCCTTGAGGATCTGGGAGAGGATGACCCCGCTGTTCCCCCGGGCCCCGAGGAGGCTCCCATAGGCGATGGCCCGGGCCACCTCGGCATCCGGGAGGTGTCGGCAAGGTCCAGCTCGCGCCTTGCGGACTGGAGGGTAAGGTGCATGTTGGTGCCCGTGTCCCCATCGGGCACGGGGTAGACGTTGAGGGCGTTGAGCTCCTCCACGTAGACGGCGAACCAGTCCGTGGCGTAGCGGAAGGCCTCCGCCAAGGCCTCGGCTCCCAGCTAGCCACGCCCCACCCCCACCACGTGGACCCGCACCTGGGAAAGCTCCACGCCCGCAAGCTTCTGGGCGGCGAACCCCACCCGCTCCGCCAGAGACTCCACCACCGTGGGGATGCGGACCCCCGGGGCCACCACCACGTAAAAGTCCGCCTGGTACTTCCCCGGGGCCTGGGGATCGGGGCGGACCAGGACCCCTTCGCTGGCCTCTTGCGCCCCAGGATCCGCACCACCTGGTCCTTGAGCCCAGCGGGGGCCATCCCCACCACCCCGGGAACCTCGTGGGCCGCCAGGGCCAGGAGGGAGGCCAAAGCGCTCTCGGTAAGGGTGATCCGGCCTGGCATCCTACCTCCTCAGGACCTCCTCCGGAGGCGTGTAGGGTAGGCCGAAGGCCTCGGCCACCCCGGGGTGGGTGAGGAGGCCCTTGTGGGTGTTGAGCCCCTTGCGCAAGGCCTCATCCTCCAGGAGGGCATCCAGCCCCTTCTCGGCAAGCTTCAGCACGTAGGGCAGGGTCTGGTTGGTGAGGGCGAAGGTGCTGGTCCTGGGCACCGCTCCCGGCATGTTGGCCACCCCGTAGTGCACCACCCCCTCCACCACGTAGGTGGCTCGGCGTGGGTGGTGGGGCGAATGGTCTCCACGCACCCCCCCTGGTCCACGGCCACGTCCACGATCACCGAGCCCTCCTTCATCAAGGGGAGCATGTCCCGGGTGACCAGCTTGGGCGCCTTGGCCCCAGGCACCAGAACGGCCCCAATCAAAAGGTCGGCGTGCTGGATGCTCTTCTTGATGTTGGCCTCCGTGGCGGTGAGGGTCACCACCCGCCCGCCGAAGACGTCGTCCAGGTACTGGAGGCGCTTGTGGTTCACGTCCAGAATGGTCACCTGGGCCCCCATTCCCAGGGCGATCTTGGCGGCGTTGGTGCCCACGGTCCCACCTCCCAGGATCACCACGCTGGCCGGGGCCACCCCCGGCACCCCCCGAGGAG
>BBBN01000429.1 GCA_001311585.1 Thermus sp. JCM 17653 | reverse complement strand
CTTGGGGCGCGGGGGGTGGAGGTGGTGCGCCTCGAGGTCTACGCCACCCGGGAAAGGGCCCTCGCCCCCGAGGAGGTGGCCCTTTTGGAGGGGGCGGAGGTGGTGGCCTTCTTCAGCCCAAGCGGGGTGCGGGCCTACGCCCGCTGGACGGAAAAGCGCCCCCAGGCGGCCTCTATCGGCCCGAGCACGGGAGAGGAGGCCCGAAGGCTTGGCTTTCCCGTGGTGGAGGCGGAAAGCCCAGGGTTAGAGGGCCTCTTCCGGGCCATCCTCCGCGCCTTGGGCCGGTAGGGGCTTCCGTCCCTACCCCCTTGGCGTATACTTTCGGAAGAATATGGCCCTGCCCCTCTACCTGGTGGGCCTCTCCCACAAGACCGCTCCCCTGGAGGTGCGGGAAAGGGCCGCTTTGGACCCCCTGGTGGCCCTCCCCGCCGCCCTTTCCGCCCTGGGCAAGGGGGTGGTTCTCTCCACCTGCAACCGCACCGAGGTCTACGGGGTGGGAAGCCCCGAGAAGGCCAGGGCCCTCCTCCTGGCAAGGGGGGTGGCCCCCCGGCACCTCTACGTGAAGGAGGGGGTGGAGGCCTTGCGCCACCTCTACCGGGTGGCCGCCGGGCTGGACTCGCTGGTGGTGGGGGAGGCCCAGATCCTGGGCCAGGTGCGGGAGGCCCTCTTCCTGGCCAGGAGGCAGGGCGCCACGGAAAGCCTCCTGGAGAAAGCCTTCCAGTCGGCCATCGCCTTGGGCAAAAGGGCCCGGAGCGAGACGGGCATCGGCATGGGGGCGGTGAGCGTGGCCTACGCCGCCTTGGACCTGGCCCTCGCCGTTTACGGGGACCTTTCCGGGCTTTCCGTGGCCGTGCTGGGGGCGGGGGAGATGGCGGAGCTTTTCCTCACCCACCTGAAGGCCCACGGGGTGGGGCGGATCCTGGTGGTGAACCGGACGGAGGAAAGGGCCAGGGCCCTGGCGGAGCGCTTTGGCGGGGAGGCCTTTGGCCTTCCCGCCCTTCCCCAGGTCCTCCGCCAGGCGGATTTGGTGGTGGCCTCGGCCGCCGCCCCCCACTACCTGGTGGGCCCCGAGGACCTGCCCAGAAGGGCCAAGCCCCTCTTCCTCATAGACATCGCCCTTCCCCGGAACATTGACCCCAGGGTGGGGAACCTCCCTACGCCTACCTTTACAACCTGGACGACCTCAAGCGGGTGGTGGAGAAGAACCTAAAGGCCCGCCAGGGGGAGATCCCCAAGGTGGAGGCCCTCATTGAGAAGGCCCTGGGGGACTACATGGAGTGGTACGCGGGCCACCGGGTGCGGGAGGCCATCCGGGCCCTCGAGGCCTGGGCCCGGGTCCAGGCGGCCAAGGCCCAGCCGGAGGCCGGG
>BBBN01000428.1 GCA_001311585.1 Thermus sp. JCM 17653 | reverse complement strand
CTCCCCCTCCAGGAAGGGCCCGGGGTCCGGCAGGCCCAAGGAGGCCGCGAGGGCGCGGAAGGCCTCGGTGTTCAGGGCCTTCAGCTGCTGGGGGAGGACGCCCCAGGCCCCCTCCTTGGGGCGCCCGCCCTCGGTCAGGTCCGGGGGGAGCCTTTTCCAGGGAGAGGAGAGGCTTCCGTGGTGCTCCAAGACGGCGAGGAAGAGGAAGAGGGCGTCCCCCTCGAGGCCCCACCTCCTGGCGGTCCAGGCGGCGAAGAGGGCCCCCGGCAGGGCGTGCCAGGTGAGGGGGTCGCGCTTCCGCCGCTTCCCCTGAAGCATCTCCTGGAAATAGGGGGTGGCCTTGCCCAGGTCGTGGCAGAGGCCCGCCAGCCTCCCCTGGCGGCCGAGGCCCAGGGGGGCGAGGAACCTCTCCGAAAGCCGCCCCACCCCAAGGAGGTGCTCGGCGAGGGGCTCCTCGGGATTCACGCGGGCGAGAAGGGCCATGCTTGGAACCAGCTTAGGGGCTGGGGTATGCTAAGGGCAAGATGGGTCCAATCACGGGGGGAAGGCTTAGGCTGCGCTTTCACGCCGAGGGGCACCTGCCCGTGACCTACCGGGAAGGCCTCCAGGCGGCCTTGTACCGCGCCCTTCCCAGCCCCCTCGGGGAGACGCTCCACGACCGCGGCCTGGTCCCCGGGGAGCGCCCCCTGAAGCTCTTCGTCTTCAGCCGCCTCCTGGGCCTGAGGTACCTACGAGGCCAGGGCCTTCGCCGCCGAGGGGGAGCTCACCCTCTACTTCGCCTCCGCACTGGGGGAGGTGCTTTCCAGCCTGGCGCGGGGGCTTTGGGAAAGGGGCGGGATGGAGGTTCACGGCCTTTTCCTCCGCCTCCTGGAGCTGGGCCTCGAGCCCCTCCCCACGGGGGAAAAGGCCGTGGTGGAGGCCTTGGCCCCCATCACCGCCTACCGCACCGAGGCGGGAAAGACCCTCTACTTCAACCCCCTCAACCGGGAGTTCGCCTCCCTTCTGGAGGCCAACCTCAACCGCAAGGCGGAGGCCTGGGGCTTCCCCAGGGGAGTCTGAGGGTGAGGCCCTTGGGCTTCCACCCCCGCCAGAAGCGCCTGGAACGCTACAAGGGCACCTGGGTGGAGGGGTGGATGGGGCGCTACCGCCTGGAGGGCCCCCCCCACCTGCTGCGCCTCGCCCTCCTCTCCGGCCTGGGGGCCAAGAACAGCCAGGGCTTTGGCTTCGTCCGGGAGGTGGAGGGGTGCTGAGGGAGCTCCTCGCCCTGGGCCGGGCCCTGGAGGGAAGCGGCCTGGAGGCCCACGTCCTCCAGGCCAGAGGCCGCCTCTACCTCCTGGACCTCTACCCCCAAGGCGAGGGAGGCCCGGCTGGTCCCCTACGGGCTCGGCCCGGAGCCAGT
>BBBN01000427.1 GCA_001311585.1 Thermus sp. JCM 17653 | reverse complement strand
TCCTGGGCCCGGGAGCGGGTGCGGGCGGGGGATGCCCTTTTGGGCCTACCCTCTTCCGGCCCGCACACCAACGGTTACTCCCTTATCCGCAAGGTGGTGGCAGGACAAGACCTGGAGGCCTTCGTTCCCGAGCTCGGGGAGACCCTGAAGGAGGTCCTCCTACGCCCCCACCGCGCTTACCTCTCGGAGTTCCTCCGCCTCGAGGCCGCCGGGGTGCAGGTCCACGCCATCGCCCACATCACCGGGGGAGGGCTCCCCGAAAACCTTCCCCGAGCCCTTCCCGAAGGCCTGGGAGCGGAGGTTTGGAAGGGCGCCTGGCCCGTGCCCCCCGTTTTCCCTTACCTCCAGCGCCTGGGGGAGGTTCCTGAAGAGGAGATGTACCGCGTCTTCAACATGGGTTTGGGCCTTGTCTTCGTCCTTCCGGAGGAGGAAGCCGCCAAGGCCCAGGCCCTTGTGGGCGGCTTCCTGGTGGGGCGGGTGGTCCCGGGCGAGGGAGTCCGGTTCCTATGACGGAGATCTGGCTGATACGCACGGTGAGACCGCCTGGAACGCCGAGAAGCGCTTTCAAGGCCACCTGGACATCCCCCTTTCCCCCTCTGGGGTCGGCCAGGCCTTTCGCCTGGCCCAGCGGCTCGCCCGTAGCGGCTTCGCCTTCACCAGCCTCTTCTCTTCCGATCTCCGCAGGGCCCGGGAAACCGCAGAACCTCTTTCTGCCGTCCTCGGCCTCCCTGTCCAGACCACCCCCCTTCTTCGGGAGATCGACGTGGGAGCTTGGCGGGCCTGACCCGCCAGGAGGCCGAGGCGCATTACCCCGAGTTTTTCCGCAAGGCCCTGGAAGACCCTTGGTACACCCCCCGCCCTGGCGGGGAGAGCATGGCCGATGTGGCCAGACGGCTACGGACCTTTTTAGAAAGCCTGCCCTCGGGTCGGCACCTGGTGCTCACCCATGGCGGCGTGGTGCGTGCGGCCCTCAAGCTGGCTTTGAACCTGGAAGGGGATTCTTGGAGGCGATTCCATATTCCCAACACCTCCATCACCCGCCTTCTCTTTCCCCAACAGGAGGTCCTCACCGTCTCGGACGCCGCCCATTTGGAAACCTGGGCCGACTGGCTCTCCGACGAGAGCTTGAAATAGGGCGCATTGCCGGAGCCCCATGCTGGCTTGGGCCAGCATGGGGTGGTATTACCGCTCTCCGCCTTGCCCTCGAGGCGCCCTTTGGGGGAAGGCGGGGATAGCCGTATAAAAAAAATCCCCCCAGGTTTAGACCTGGGGTAGGTTATTGGAGCGGGAGACGGGACTTGAACCCGCGACCCCGACCTTAGCAAGGTCGTGCTCTACCGACTGAGCTACTCCCGCGAAGGAAAATCCCCCGCGCCGACCTACTCTCCCAGGCGGTCGCCCGCCCAGTACCATC
>BBBN01000426.1 GCA_001311585.1 Thermus sp. JCM 17653 | reverse complement strand
TCCACACCGGGTTTCCGGGCAGGAGCCACCGGGGCTACCTGGGGCTTTCCGGCGCCTACCTGGTGGTGGGGCCCAGGCTCCTCCTCTACGACACCCTGGGCTTCGGAGAGCGGGAAGGCCTTTGCGCCCGCCTCGAGGCCCTGGGCTTCTCCCCCCTGGACGTGACCGGAGTGGTCCTGAGCCACCTCCACTTTGACCACGCGGCCAACGCCGACCTCTTCCCCTGGGCCGAGGTCTACGTCCACGAAGCCGAGCTCCGCCACGCCGAGCGGGTGGCCAAGGACCCCAGGCTGGACCCCGCCTGCCTCGCCCACCTGCCCAAGGCCCTTCCCCGGCTTACGGCCGTCCCGGAGGGGCCTCTGACGAAGGGGCTTTCCCTGCTCCACCTTCCCGGCCACACCCCTGGCTTTTGGGCCTCGCCGTGGAGGGGGTGGGGGTCTTGGCGAGCGACGCGGTGAAGAGCCGCTTTGACCTCGAGGGCCCGACGGCCCCTCCCTGTCTGGACCCGGAGAGGGCCCTAAAGAGCCGGGAGCGCCTTTGGGGCTTCCCCAGGCTCTTTCCGGGCCACGACGTCCCCTTGCGGCGGGAGGGGGACCGCTTCCTTCCCGAAGGCGAGGCCTGCCTGGAGGTCGCTCTCCCCCACGGGGCCAAGGTGACGCTTAAACTTTGATAAGGAGGCCGCATGAAGGTGGACCTGAACGCGGACGCGGGCGAGTCCTACGGGGCCTTCACCTACGGGCACGACCGGGAGATCTTCCCCCTGGTGACCTCGGCCAACCTGGCCTGCGGCTTCCACGGGGGAAGCCCGGGTCGGATCCTGGAGGCGGTGCGCCTGGCCAAGGCCCACGGCGTGGCCGTGGGGGCCCACCCGGGCTTTCCCGACCTTGTGGGCTTCGGCCGAAGGGAGATGGCCCTGAGCCCCGAGGAGGTCTACGCCGACGTGCTCTACCAGATCGGGGCCCTCTCCGCCTTCCTCAAGGCGGAGGGCCTCCCCCTCCACCACGTCAAGCCCCACGGGGCGCTTTACCTCAAGGCCTGCCGGGACCGGGAGACGGCGAGGGCCATCGCCTTGGCGGTGAAGGCCTTTGACCCGGGGCTTCCCCTGGTGGTCCTTCCGGGGACGGTGTACGAGGAGGAGGCCAGGGAGGCGGGGCTAAGGGTGGTCCTCGAGGCCTTCCCCGAAAGGGCCTACCTGCGAAACGGCCAGCTCGCCCCCCGCTCCATGCCGGGCTCCTGGATCACCGACCCCAGGAGGCGGCCCGGAGGGCCCTGCGCATGGTGCTGGAGGGAAAGGTGGAGGCCTTGGATGGGGGGGAGGTGGAGGTCAGGGCCGAGACCCTTTGCATCCACGGGGACAACCCCAAGGCCCCCGAGGTGGCACAGGCGGTGCGGCGGGCCCTGGAGGAAGCCGGGGTGAGGGTGCAGG
>BBBN01000425.1 GCA_001311585.1 Thermus sp. JCM 17653 | reverse complement strand
AAAGGCATGCCGATGGACCCCTTGCGCACCTCCCCCAGCACCGGGTTGGAGTGGGTCACGGGGCTGGCCTCGGAAAGGCCGTAGCCTCGATGAGCCTGGCCCCGGTGATCTCCTCAAAGCGCTTGGCCACCTCCACCGGCAAAGGGGCGGCCCCCGAGAGGCAGATGCGGATGCTCTTGACGTTCCGTTTTTCGATTCCCGGGAAGTTGTTGAAGGCCACGTAGAGGGTGGGCACCCCGGGGAAGTGGGTCACCCCGTGCTTCTCTATGGCCTCCACGATGGCGTGGATCTCAGGCCTAGGGAGGAGGACGATCTTGTAACCCGCGAAGAGGCCGTAGTTCATGGCCACGGTCATGCCGTAGACGTGGAAGAAGGGCAAGGCTCCCAGCATCACCCCCTTGCCCAAAAGCTCCCGGGAGGTGGGGTCCCAGGCGTCGATCTGGAGCACGTTGGCCACCAGGTTCCTGTGGGTGAGCATGGCCCCCTTGGAGATCCCCGTGGTGCCCCCGGTGTACTGCAGCAGGGCCAGGTCCTCGGGGTCTTGCGGGAGGGGTTCGGCAGGGGGGCGCTTCAGGAGGTCGGCGAAGGCGTGGAACCCCTCGCGCTTGGGGAAGCCCAAGGGGAGCCGGTCCCTTCGGGCCTTCAGGGGGTAGAGGAGGTTTTTGGGGAAGGGGAGGAAGTCCTTGATCCCCGTGACCACCACCCGCTTCACCGGGGTTTCCCTTTCCACCTCCAAAAAGCGGGGGAGGAGGTGGTCCAGGATCACCAAGGTCTCGGCCCCCGCGTCCACCAACTGGTGCCGTAGCTCCCTCGGGGTGTACAGGGGGTTGACGTTCACCCCCACCCCTCCCGCCAGGAGGGTGCCGTAGAAGGCGATGACGAACTGGGGGGTGTTGGGGAGCATGATGGCCACCCGGTCCCCCGGGCGCACCCCCAGGTCCTTAAGCCCCTGGGCGAAGCGGCGGGCAAGCCCCCATAGCTCCCGGTAGCTCACGGTCTTCCCCAGGAACTCCAGGGCGGGGTTTTCAGGGAAGCGGCGGGCGCTTTCCTCCAGGAAGCGCCAAAGAGGGATAGGGGGTACCTCCACCTCGGCGGGGACACCGGGGTCGTAGTGGGCCAACCAGGGTTTTGCGCTTACCTGCATGCTTTACCTCCTTGCCCTCACCCTACCAAAAGCCTTATGCCGAGTGCAAGACCAGGGGCCGGTGTAGCATGGGAAGGGAGGTTTCCTATGCGCTTTCGCGACCGCAGGCACGCGGGGGCCCTCTTGGCGGAGGCCTGAAGCCTTGGGCCTGGAGAGGTCCGTGGTCCTGGGGATCCCCGGGGAGGGTGGTGGTGGCCGAGAGGTGGCCAGGCGCCTGGGCGGGGAGCTGGACGTGGTCTTGGTGCGCAAGGTGGGGGCGCCGGGGAACCCGGAGTTCGCC
>BBBN01000424.1 GCA_001311585.1 Thermus sp. JCM 17653 | reverse complement strand
CCCTGGGCCACGCCCCAGGCCCGCACCTCCCCCTCGGGGAGCTTGAGGACCACCTCCTGGCCCAAAGGGGCCTCCTTCAGGAGGACCCGCAAGGGGAGGTCCCCCTCCTGGGCCGAGGCGGGGAGGATTCCCAGAAAGAAGGCCCCAAGGAGAGGGAGCCCCAACAGGCGCTTCATACTCCTCCCCATCTTACCCCAAGACCAGCACCGCCCGCCCCTCCAAGGGCGCCGCCTTCAGCCTCTTCAGGGCGTCTTGGTGGCGGAGGGCGTACATGGGGTAGGGGAAGACCCGCTCCTGGGGAAGCCCCAGGGGGAGGAGGTGGCGCTTTAGGCGCTCCAGGTGGTGGGAAAGCACCGCGTCCCGGGAAAGCCGGGCGCGGAGCACCTTCCCAAGAAGCCGCTCCCCTTCTCCCAACATCCGCGCGCGGAAGCGGCGGAAGGGGCGCTCCAGGGTGGCTCCAGGGCCCGGGCCCTTTCCGCCAGGGCCTGGGCTTCCTCCAGAAGCCGGGCGAGCTCCCCTTCCACCTGGCGGAAGCCTCCAGGTTCTCCCGGAGGGCCTCGAGGAAGGCCTCCTCCCCCCGGTCCACCAAGGCCCAGGGGTCCAGGCGGTACCGCTCCAGGATGCGCCGGATGGGGGGCTCCAGCACCACCCCCCGCACCCTCAGGAAGAGGGCGGGCATGGAAAGGCCGTGGAGGGCGTAGACCCGGGAAAGCTCCGCCACGTAGCGAAACTCGTTGGGGCCCACCACAAAGCCCGCCGTGGGGAGGACGAGGTCCTGCAGCACGGGCCTGAGGCCCGCCGCCGGGGTGAGGCGGGAGGGGTCGGCCCTCAGGATCTCCCGAAGCTCCCCCGGGGTGTAGCGCCGCACCCCATCGGTGAAGGCCCCGCCCTCGTAGAAGAGGAGGCGCCTCTGGTCGGTCTCCAGGAAGAGGTTGGTGGCCCCGGGCTTACGCCGCAGAGGGGGCTTCCCCCCAAGGGCCCGAACCCTTTCCGCCCCCTGGTTGATGGCCTCGGCGCTGGCCAAGGGTCCTGGATCTCCCGCTCCAGGGCCTCCTGGAAAAGGGGAGCCAGCTCCTCCGCCATGGGGTCAAAGGGCAGAAGCCCCCGCTCCCCCAAAAAGGCCAGGAGGACCCGGGCGAAGAACTCGGAAAGCGTCTCTCCTTCCAGGGCGTAGGCCAGGCGGGGGTCCTTTGCCCAAGGGCCGAGGAAGTCGGCGATGGCCTTGCGGTGGGGCTCGAGGGGAAGGCGCCCCGCGGGGCGGGGGGAAGGGCAAGGGAGAGGGTGCGCACCTCCTCCTCCAGGAGGAGGTGAAGATGGCGCACCTCCTCCACGTCGTGGTCTTGGGAGGCCACCCAGAAGACCCCGGCCGCCCCCACCCTTTCCGCCAGGCCCAAGGCGGTGTGGGCCTTGTAAAAGGTGAGGGCCGGCCCCCCAGAAGCCCCGCCTGCTGGCCCGTGA
>BBBN01000423.1 GCA_001311585.1 Thermus sp. JCM 17653 | reverse complement strand
CCCAGGGCTCCGGCCCTTAGGGCCTCCTCCACCAGCCGGTCCAGCTCGGGAAGGCTTACCTCGTAGTCCTGGGCCAGGGAGCGGTGGCTCTGGGTCATGAGCTCCCCGAAGGCCCGGGCGTCTTCCCGCCTTAGGGCCTCTACCCCCCGGAGAACCCGCAGGTTCTCGCTCACCACGTGCCGGGCCCGCCGGTCCAGGGGCGGGGGGAGGCTTTCCACCAGGCAGAGGTCGGCCACGTCCCTTAGGGCCCTCACCCCCAGCGTCTTGCCGCCTCCTCGGCTTCCTGGCGGCGCTGGTTGTACCCGGCCTCCGCCAGGCGGCGCCCAAGCCCGAGGTCCAAGACGGCCACCCGGGTTCCTGGGGGAAGGGGAAGGTTCTCGTAGGCCAGGGTGCGGGTGTCCAGGAAGAGGGCCTTTCCCGGCTGCCCCAGGCTTGCCGCCATCTGGTCCATGATCCCGCACCGGACCCCCACGTACTCCACCTCCGCCTTCTGGGCGAGGCGGGCCACCTCCAGGTCGCTCAAGGGGAGGCGGTAAAGGAGCCTAAGGGCCTTGAGGGCGGCCACCTCCAGGGCCGCCGAGCTGGAGAGCCCAGCCCCCATAGGGACCTCGCCCTTCACGTAAAAGCGGGCCCCCGGCACCGGGTGGCCCGCCTCCCTGAGGGCGAGGACCACCCCCAGAAGGTAATCCAGAAAGTCCCCCTGGGGCGGGCTTTCCAGGGGCCTGGCCCGGAGCTCCCCCAGGTTTTCGCTGTAGGCCTCCACCCGCCCTTCCGCCCGCCCCGCCTCCGACCCGGGTGAAGTAGAAGGGGGGTGGGGAGGACGTAGCCTTCCTGGTAGTCGGTGTGCTCGCCCAAAAGGTTCACCCGCCCGGGGGCCTGGGCGCTGGCCTCGGGCAGGGCGCCGAAGATCTCTTGGAAGCCCATGCCCCCATTATGGGCAAAGGGCCTTCAGGTTGTGGTCCAGGAGGTCCAGGTAGCTCCTGACCTTTTGGTCCAGGGTGTCGGTGTAGAGCACGGCCACCCGGGCCCCGAGGGCTTGGGCCAGGGTCTTGAGGGCCCGTCCTCCAAACTGGGGCTCGGCGAGGACGAGCCTCACCCCTTCCCGCTTGGCCTTTTCCAGGAGGGCCAGAAAGCTCTTGCTCCCTACCTCCTGGGCCCCGCCGTGGCTTAGGATCCCCACCACCTCGAGGCCGTACCGCCGGGCGAAGTAGCGGAAGGCGTCGTGCTGGACCACCACCTTCTTCCCCTTAAGCCCGCAGCCCCTAAAGGCCCGGTCCCGGGCCTCCACCTCCTTCTTGAAGCGCTCCAGGTTGGCCCGGTAGAAGTCCTGGCCTCCCGGGTCCAGGGCGGCGAGGGCCTCGAGGATCCGCTCGGCGTAGCGGAGGGCGTAGGTGGGGTCCAGCCAGAGGTGGGGGTCGCAGGGGCCGTGGCCGTGGTCCTCCCCTTCCTCGCA
>BBBN01000422.1 GCA_001311585.1 Thermus sp. JCM 17653 | reverse complement strand
CGGAGGCCCCAGGCCTCCCGGACCTGGAGGCTTCCCGCCCCCTCCTCCTCGGCGTGGGGCCTGGGGCCCAGGGCGTAGAGCTCCCGGAGGAGGTAGGCGAGCTCCCGGCCCCAATAGGTGGGCACCAGGCGCACGGGGGAGGCGAAGCGGAGGAGCCCCATCAGCTCAAGCTCCCTGGCGGTGGGCCCGTCCACCTCCTCCAGGGGGGTGAAGGGCAGGGCCCGCTCCTCGTCGGCAAGAAGCCTTTCCAAGGCCACGGCGTGCTTCTTCTTGATGACCATAAGCCCCTCCTAGTCCAAGGCGGCCAGCAGCTTGTCCGCGCCCTCGGCCAGGTCCACGTCAAAGAGGCGGATGGTGGGGAGAAGCCAGGTGGCGATGTAGCGGTCCTCCCCGTCCTTGTTCACCCCGAAGTAGGCCAGGGTGAAGCGGCCCACGCCGCCGTGCTTCTTAATAAGGTCCCCCGCCTCCCTTAGGGCTCGCCGCATCTTAGGGGGCAGGGCCTCAAAGGGGTAGGCCTTCCCCCCTTCCCCGCTCCTTTGCAGGAACTCCGTGGTGATCCCGGAGGAGACGAAGGCCTCCAGGAGCTTCCCGTAGCCCCGCTTCTTGAAGAAGGCAAGCAGGAGCTCGGCCGCGGGAAGGGTGAAGAGGACGGTCTCCTGGCCCACCCCTGTGCGGTGGAGGGCCCGGATGACGCCCCGGCGGTCCTCGAGGGTCACCTCAATGAAGAGCTTTTCCTCAGGACCCAGCTCCTTCACCAGCTCGCGAACCTCAAAAAGCTCTCCCCCTCCTCAAAGGTATCTCCGGCTCGTAGCCCTTTTCCGTGGGGGTGGTGAAAAGGGTTTCCCTCCCGCCCCGCAGGCCCCTCACGAGATCAAAGCCCCACGAACGCAAAGCCCGCAGGGGTACCTCCATCTCCTGAGGAATCTCCCCCCATCGCTCCCGCACAAAGGTGTTGAGGGCCACCTGGTACTTGGCCAAGAGCTCCTCCGCCGTCAACTTGTTGGCTCGCTTTTTCATCCTCGCCTCCCGAAGCCTCTAGGCGCCATACCTTTTTATGATATGTCAGCTGCACTTTATTTGTCAACTATGTGCGCAGATAATATGAGCAGATAAGTTAAGAAGCGGGGCCCTAGACCTGGAAACCCCCCACCCCTAAACTGCGGGCATGCAACACCGCATCCCGGTGGATCAGCTGGGCCCCGAAGGCCAAGTGATGGCCCATGCGGTAGAGGCTTGCGTCCACTGTGGCTTCTGCTCCCCACCTGCCCCACCTACGCCGTCCTCCAGGAGGAGATGGACTCCCCGAGGGGCCGGATCTTCCTCATGAAGGAGGTCCTGGAGGGGAATCTTGCGCTGGAAGAAGCCCTCCCCTACCTGGACCGCTGCCTCGCCTGCCAGGCCTGCGTCACCGCCTGCCCCAGCGGCGTCCCCTACGGCGAGCTCATCGCCACCTTCCGCCTGTGG
>BBBN01000421.1 GCA_001311585.1 Thermus sp. JCM 17653 | reverse complement strand
ATGCCCACGGCGATGAGGCCCCGGTCCAGACCCCCGGAAGCCGCCCCTCCCTCCGCCGCCAAGGCCAACGCGCCGAACACCGCTACCAAAAGGAGCACCAAAAGCTTCTTCATCTCTTTCCCTCCCTACTGCGTCTCGCGGACGCTTTTGAACGGCCGGTATGGCCTGCCGTTCTCCTCGTAGAAACCGAACTTGGTGAAGAACTCCACCCAGATCAAACGTATGGGCTGGAGCATGTGCCCCAGGGTGGTGAGGAGGAGGATGAGGAGGTGCAAGACCCCCGCCACCAAAAGGCCCAGGAGCGCGCCCAAAAGCCCAAGCCGCTCCGCCATGGCGAAGCCCACGTCGGTGAGGAGGCCCGCGAGGATCCCCCCGCCGCCCCCACGGCGTAGATACGGATGTGGGAGAGGATGTGCCCCGCCTGGGTGAAGATCTCCGGCAGCATGAGCCAGATCCGGCTCATGAGGACCGCAAGCAGAAAGACCCCGAACCCGAGGTACATGGAGGCGGAAAGCCAGCCCGCCTGGAGGTTGCCGAGGTAGGAGGCGGCCAGGGCCAGGATGCCCGAAAGCCCACCCAGGTACCCCACCCCTTCCCAGAAGTGGGCCATGTGGCGGTGCTTGAGGCCCAGGTAGGCCCGTAGGGCCAGCCCCCAGAAGACCATGACCACCCCGAGGCCACGGAGAGGAGGATGAGGAGGTTGGCGGTCTTGGCGGTGTCTATACGGGGGATGAGAATGGGGATGAGCCCGGGGTGCTCCGGCGTGCCGAAGACCCGAGGTGCTCCAGGAAGGTGCCGAAGAACTCCCCGTAGACCACCCCCCAGAGCGCCGTCCAGAAGACCATCCAGTTCAGGATGTAGACCAGCTTGCCGATGACCGGGGGCTTGAGCCTGAGGGCGAAGAGGTCTATGACCAAAGGCTCGTTCCGCTTCACGTACCCGGAAAGCCAGCGCCCCACCAGGTAGAAGAGGAGGGCGTAGCCGATGTCCCCCACGATCATCCGAACCAGAAGGGGAAGAAGACGGGGACCACGGGGGTGGGGTCAATGGAGCCGTACCTGGGGGTGTTCAGGAAGCTCACCAAAAGCTCAAAGGGCTTGACCCAAGGGGGGTTGTCCAGGGCCACGGGAATCCGGTCCCCCTCGTGGTGCTCGTCCACGGGCTCAAAGGCGTAGACCACGCCCTCCTTGTGGCGGGAAAGGGCCTCCTCCACCTTGGGCTTGGCCTTCACGGGAACGTACCCCAAGAGGCGAAGCCGAACCGCCCGGAGGCCAGCTCCTCCAGAGCCTTGAGCCGGGCCACCTCGTCCTTGGCCCGGGTCCAGAGGCTCTGCAAGGTGGAATGGGCCTCCTGGGCGAGCCTATAAAGGGCCTGGCGCACCTCGGAAAGCTCCCTGGGGGCGGCCTCGGCCCGCTCCCTGAGGCGCCTGGCCGCCTGGGAGAGGGGAAGGTCGGCGTAGGCCCCGGGCA
>BBBN01000420.1 GCA_001311585.1 Thermus sp. JCM 17653 | reverse complement strand
CGCCCTTGGCCAGGTGGGAGGAGGAGGCGGGCCAGGTGGTAGGCGGGGGAGTAGGGCGGCCTCTCCTCCCAGGCCCGGTCAAACTGGGCCACGGCCAGGAAGGCCAGGGCCGTGCCCCCTACCTGCCTCAGGCGCATCTCCAGGAGGTCCTGGGCCACCAGCGCATGATCCAGGAGCTTCCGCCCGAAGGCGGTGCGGCGGCGCACCCGGAAGAGGGCCTCGAGGTGGGCCTTCTTGGCGAGGCCCATGGCGGCCACGGCGTTGGCCAGGCGGCTTACCGTGAGGTTTTCCAGGGTGTAGTAGATCCCCGCTTCCAGCCTGCCGATGGGGTAGGCCAGGCTCCCCTCCAGCTCCACCTCTCCCGAGGGCACGGCCCGGGTGGCCAGCTTCTCCTTGAAGCGGCGCACCCGGAAGTTGAGCCTTCCCTCCACCTCCCGGGGAAGCAGGAAGAGGGCGAGCCCTTTAGGGCCCTCGGGGGCGCCCTCGGGCCGGGCGGTGACGAGGCGTAGTCGGCGAGGCCTGCCCCCGAGGCGAAGTACTTGTCCCCGGCGTACAGGCGGAAGGCCCCGCCCTCCCTCCTGGCCAGGGTGCGGTTGGCCCCTAGGTCGCTTCCCCCCTGGATCTCCGTCATCCAGGTGGCCCCGAAGGCCTTGCCGTACAGGAGCTCCTCCTTCACCCCTTCCCACTCGGGGGCGTACTTGTGCAGGGCGTAGGCCACCTGGTGGGTGATGGTGAGGATGCAGTAAAGCCCCCCGTCGGCGAGGAGGTAGCCCAGGGCGTAGTGCAGGGGCCAGCCCCGGCCCTCGTAGGGGGGGCGGACCATGGGGCGGAGCTTCTCCAAAAGGCTCCTCTCCGCCGGGGAGAGCAGGGCTCGGTCTATGCGGTTGCCGTCTAGGTCGTGCATTAAGAGGCGGGGAGGGGAGAGGGCGTCCACGTGGTGGGCCACCTCCAGGACCTCCTCCCCCACCAGCTTCCCGAAGGCGGAAAGCTCTTCTTGGGGAAGGCCCGGAGCAAAGGTGTCCAAGACCGCTTTCAGGTCCGGGTCCAGGGCGTAGTGGTCGTGACCCTGGCTGTAGAACAGGTCTGGCATGGGCGCCTCCTTCCCCCGCACCCTATTCCCCTTCCCCCGGCCCCGTCAAGGGGGCCGGTGTAAGGTAGTTTACAGTTGAACTATTTGAGGGCAAATAAAATGCCCCCGTGGTCTGGACCCTCTTGGCCCGCATCTGGAGGCTCCAAAGAGTCCTCCGGGAGGAGACGGAGCCCGAGCTGGCCAAGCTTGGGCTTAGCGGCTTTTCCCCCTGGCTTCTCCGGGTGGTCCAGCGGCACCCCCACCCCATGGAGGCCGCCCGGGCCATGGGCCTGCCCGCGCCCACGGTGAGCCAGATGCTAAGGCGCCTCGAGGCCCAGGGCTTCCTGCGGCGGAGCCTGGACTCCAAAGACCTCCGCCGCTACCGCCTGGAGCTCACCCCCCAAAGG
>BBBN01000419.1 GCA_001311585.1 Thermus sp. JCM 17653 | reverse complement strand
CCTTCTAAAAATCCTGGATGATAGAAGAATGGCAAGCCTATGGTTGCAAACCACTTAGCCCCGTAAGGGGATTGCGACACGGGGTAGAGGCTCTGGGGGAGAAGTCCCTCCAGGAGGGGTTGCAAACCACTTAGCCCCGTAAGGGGATTGCGACCCCGCCTTCACCAAGGCTCCCCAACCCTGCTGATGAGTTGCAAACCACTTAGCCCCGTAAGGGGATTGCGACTTGGGGGGTCCCGATAAGACCATAATCATCGTTTCCCCCCTTAAGTTGCAAACCACTTAGCCCCGTAAGGGGATTGCGACGCTAAAACTCGACGGTAACAACGGCGTCTGCTTCCTCGTTGCAAACCACTTAGCCCCGTAAGGGGATTGCGACTCGTCCTCAGGAGCCACAGCCGTGACCCCCGAAACGAGTTGCAAACCACTTAGCCCCGTAAGGGGATTGCGACACCTCCACGAAATAGGTAAACTGCACGCGGCTTACCCCGTTGCAAACCACTTAGCCCCGTAAGGGGATTGCGACTTAGACATCCCCAGCAGGGGAACCCGCCACCGTAAGTGGCGGTTGCAAACCACTTAGCCCCGTAAGGGGATTGCGACGCCTCGTTCCGGTACCACGTGCGGTACCGGGCGATGAGGTTGCAAACCACTTAGCCCCGTAAGGGGATTGCGACTTAAAAGTCAAAGTTTCCCCAATAAAAGCAAAATTTAGGTTACAAACCACTTAGCCCCGTAAGGGGATTGCGACCCGGTAGAACCACTCCCGCACGGCGCGGTCGGCTTCCACCAGTTGCAAACCACTTAGCCCCGTAAGGGGATTGCGACTCCTCAATGGCCTGGAGGATGGCGAGAGACTCCTCCTCCCGTTGCAAACCACTTAGCCCCGTAAGGGGATTGCGACCCCAGTGAGGCTCCGTGCCTCCCGGGCAATTTCTTCCGGTTGCAAACCACTTAGCCCCGTAAGGGGATTGCGACCTTTTACCATCTCATTCCTCCTTCCCCCCCCTGGGCCTTACGTTGCAAACCACTTAGCCCCGTAAGGGGATTGCGACTCAACCAGTTCCCCCAGCTGGTCGGGAGCCATCACCTTCTGTTGCAAACCACTTAGCCCCGTAAGGGGATTGCGACCTCATCGAGGAGGAAAAACAGCAGGGCCCCCCCCAGCAGGGGTTGCAAACCACTTAGCCCGTAAGGGGATTGCGACTCCACGGGGCTAAGCCGCGTTTTGGTCAGCTTACCTCTAAGTTGCAAACCACTTAGCCCCGTAAGGGGATTGCGACCCAACCACATGGCTCCAACAGACCGGTCGTCACCCAAAGCCTGTTGCAAACCACTTAGCCCCGTAAGGGGATTGCGACGAGGGCCCTAAGACCTCTTTGTGGGAAGCCTTGAAGGCGGAGCTTTCCCGCCTCGAGGGCGAGGCGGGGCGCCTGCGCTACCTGGTGGCCCAGGGGGCGGAGGCCCCCCTGCGCCTTGCCGAG
>BBBN01000418.1 GCA_001311585.1 Thermus sp. JCM 17653 | reverse complement strand
TCACCGATGCCGAGGCCGACCCCCAGGCGGTTGCGGCCCTGCGGCAGGCGGGGGCCGAGGTGTGGGTGGCTGACCTAGAGTTGACGGATCTGGGGGAGAGTTGGGTAGGAACTGCCTCTTCGGCGGAGAGAGGAGGGGAAGCATGAAAGGGTGGATCGGAGCGTTGGGATTTGTCTTGTTGGCCTCGGGCCTGGCCCAGCAGACCGTCACCTTGCGGGCATGGACCATCGGACCCGAGGACGCCTCCAAGACCCGGGCCACCAACCTGGTGGAGGCGGCGGAGGAGCTCAACCGGATCCTGGAGGCGGAGAAGGCTCCTTACCGGGCGAGGGTGGAGACGAGCTTTGAGACCACCAACTGGGACAACTACCACCGGCGGTTGCTCCTCGCCTTCCAGAGCGGCCAGGCCCCGGACATCGTCCAGACCACCCACGTGGACATCGGGGCCTACGCCGAGGGCGGGTACATCGTCCCTCTCGAGGAGTACCTGGGGCGGTACCGCACCTTCCAGGACGTCACGCCCGCCCTCTGGAGCGCGGTGACCTACAGGGGCAAGCGCTACGGGGTGCCCCAGGACACGGAGGCCAGACCCCTTTACTTCAACAAGCCTCTCTTGGCCAAGCTAGGGTGGTCCTCCGGCCAAATCGCAGGCCTGGCCCAGGCCATCCGCGAGGGGCGGTTTACCTGGGAGGACCTGATCCGGGTGGCTAGGAGGCCGTTCAGAAGGGTGTGGTTCGGCCGGGATACGCCTACTGGCACCGGCCCGTGAATGGGCCCGACTTCTACCAGTTCTACTACGCCTGTGGCGGCACCTTGCAAAACCCTCAAACCGGCAAGCTCGTCCTCGACCGCACCGCCCTGGGTTGCATGTACGGGCTCCTGGGTCGGCTGGTCCAGACCGGAGTCATGACCCGGAACCTCCTGGGCATGACCTGGGACAACTGGCACAACACGGTCTCCAGCGGCCAGGTCCTCTTCGCTTCCGCGGGGACCTGGACCTGGGCGCAGTGGGCCACCCAGTACTACGCCAAGGACCACGGGGGCTACGACTACCTGTGGCAGACCTTCGGCTTCGCTCTCCAGCCCGCGGTCCGGCCTGGGGGCAAGCCGGTGACCCTGTCCCAGCCCCAGGCCTACCTGGTCACCGCCGCGTCCCGCAACAAGGAGCTCGCGGTAAGGCTTCTCAGCCTGGTCACCCAGCCCAAGTACGATGCCAAGCACGCCCTGGGCAGCGCCCACCTGCCCATCCTCAGGACCACCTACGTCCTGCCCGAGGTGCGGAGCGACCGCTTCCTCCAGTCGGTCCGCTACATGCTGGACTACACCACCTATCAGGCCATGAGCCCGGACTGGGGCGTGTACGCGGACGCCGTTTTCCGGGGCATCTCCGCGGTGGAAAGCGGGCAGCTCTCCCCGGAGGCGGCCGTGGACCTGGTGGCCAAGGACCTCGGGGCCAAGCTCGGCGACCGCGTGGAGGTTCG
>BBBN01000417.1 GCA_001311585.1 Thermus sp. JCM 17653 | reverse complement strand
ATGCACGGCGTAGCGGGCCAGGGACTGGTGGGAAGGGAAGGGTCCTTTCATCAGGTCCTGGAGTGAGGCCTCCGTCTTGCGGTAGGTGAGGCGGAAGAAGGCGCGGTAAAGGAGGAGGGCCAGGTAGCTGCTTCCCCGTCAGGGGAACACCTTGCGGGCGTGGCTGTAGCGCCAGGGGCGGCCCCGCTTGCCCTTGGGGGTGGGTGGGGCTACCTCCTGGGCCAGGCGAAGGCAGTGTTCCAGGACCTCCTTGGGGCTTGCCTCCCTGCGAACAAAGCCGTGCTTGCCCATCAGGAGGAGGATATACACCCGACAGGCTTGCCTTTGCAAGGCAAGCCCAGTCTGGGCAAGCCCTTGTGATATTGACATTCTATTTTCATATACCCTACCATGGGACTGCCTTATACCCCCACGGGGTAAAGGGCGGAGGTGAAACATGTGGAGAAGACTTCCCGCGCTTCTATTGGCCTTAGGACTTGCCTTGGGGCAAAAGCCCACAGCGGTGGCCACCATCCAGCCCCACGCCCTCTTCCTGCGCTCCCTGGTGGGGGACAGGATGGAGGTGGGCCTTCTGGTGCCCCCTGCCACCAATCCCCACGTCTTTGACCCCTCCCCCTCCCAGGTGCAGGCCGTGGCCAGGGCCCGCCTGGTGGTGGCCAACGGGGCCAAGCTGGACGACTGGATCCTGGAGAAGGTGGTCCGGCCCAACAGCCTGAAGACCCCGGTGGTGGTGCTGGCCGAGGCCCTGGGAGACGGCCTCATAAAGACCCCCACTGGGCCGGACCCCCACTTATGGCTGGACCCCCTCCTCATGGCCAAGGCTCTTCCCTCCTTGGTGGAGGCCTTGTCCCGGGTTGACCCTGCGGGGGGAGCGGTCTACCGCGCTAGGGCCGCCCGCCTCGAGGCGGAGCTCGTGCGGCTGGACCGAGAGGTGGCCGGGTTGCTTCAGGCCCGGAAGGGGCCAGGAGTCATCACCTTCCGCAACCCCCTGCGCTACTTCGCCGCCCGGTACGGGGTGAAGGTTCTCTACAACATCGTCCCCAACCCGGACTCGCCGGACATAAGCGCCAAGGCCGTGGCCGAAGCCAGAGGGTGGCCAAGGAAGCGGGGGTACGGCACCTCCTGATCCCCCTGGCCGCCAAGGAACAGGGCGTGGCCGTGGCCCGGAACCTGGGGTTGGAGCCCGTGCTGGTGGATGTCCTGGGGGAAGGCGCCAAGGACTACCCCACCCTCCTTCGCGGGGTGGCGGAGGCCTTCGCCCAGAGCCTCCGCTGAGGGAGGGGCCGTGGGCCACCTCTTCATGCCTCTCCGGTCGGGGAAAGGGGGCCCATAAGCTTCCACCCCTCTCCCTCATGGCGCAGGCGCCACCACCCCTCCCGGGGCGCCGGGGGAAGCCTGAAGGCGCTGGGCACGCTCTCCCAGCGTCCGTCGGAGAAACGGGCCACCAGCAGGGCCTCCCCCCGCGCCCCCTTGAGCCTCTTCCA
>BBBN01000416.1 GCA_001311585.1 Thermus sp. JCM 17653 | reverse complement strand
CGCCGCGCCGGGCACACCGAGGCCACGGTGGACCTGTTGCGCCTCGCCGGCCTCACCCCGGTGGGGAGCCTCATCGAGATCCTCAAGGAGGACGGCACCATGGCCCGCCTGCCGGACCTCCTGGCCTTTGCCAGAGGCACGGCCTCAAGGTGGGCACCATCGCCGACCTCATCCGCTACCGCCTGGAGAAGGGGGACCTCTACGTGAGGCGGGAGGCGGAGGCCCTCCTTCCCACCCGCTTCGGGGAGTTCCGCATCCTGGGCTACCGGGATACCCTCACGGGGGAGGAGCACGCCGCCTTGGTCATGGGAAGCTGGGGGCCGGAGGAGCCCGTCCTCGTGCGCATGCACTCCGAGTGCCTCACCGGGGACGCCCTCCATTCCCTGCGGTGCGACTGCGGCTTCCAGCGGGACCTGGCCCTGCAGAGGATCGCCGAGGAGGGGAAGGGGGTCCTGGTCTACCTGCGGCAGGAGGGGCGGGGGATCGGCCTGGTGAACAAGATCAAGCCTACCACCTCCAGGACCAGGGCCTGGACACGGTGGAGGCCAACCTGGCCCTGGGGTTCCCCCCGGACCTCCGGGACTACGGCGTGGGGGCCCAGATCCTCTACGACCTCGGGGTGCGGAAGATGCGCCTCCTCACCAACAACCCCCGCAAGGTCCGGGCCCTCTCCGGCTTCGGCATAGAGATCGTGGAGCGCCTCCCCTTAAGGGCCGGGGACAACCCCCACAACGAGCGCTACCTCCAGGCCAAGAAGGAGAAGCTCGGGCACTGGATGGACTGAGTACCCACCGCGGCTTTCGCCGCGGCGGGGGCCCCAAAAAAGCCCTCTCCTAGCCTTATCTCGGGCATTCTATGTCGCGAAACCACGGTGCGGGCCCTTAGCATGGGGGCATGCCCCAGCGCCTCGGGCTTCTGAGGGCCGCCCTCCTCCTGCTCCTCTTCCTCGCCTTTCTGGACCCCAGATGGCCTTTGCCGGGCCGGGTGGTCTACCTCCTGGACTACTCCCCCTCGGCCCGGGAGGCGGTCTTCGCCTTGGCCTCGAGGCTTCCTAGGGACGGGGTCTACGTGGCCTTCGCCGAGCGGGCGGCCACCCTGCCCTCGCCCACGGCGAGAAGGCTGGACCTGGGGGAGGGGACGGACCTCCGGGAGGCCTACAAGGAGGCGCTCCGCCACCGGCCAAGCCGGGCGGTCCTGGTCTCCGACGGGCTTTTGCAACCCGTTCCCCCACCCTTTCCCCTGGACGCCCTCTACGTCCCCCCCAAGGCCCACGTGGCGGTGCGGCTTCTCCCGCCTACCCCTCTACGGGGAGACCGTGGGGGTGGGGTGGTGCTGGAAGCCCCCGTGCCCGCGGAGGCCAGGCTTCGGGTGGAAGGGCCTGGGGGGGTCCTGGAACGGGCTTTGAGGGTGGAGGGGAGGAAGACCCTCGTCTACACCTTCCCCCTCACGGGGAAGGCGGCGGTGCGGGCGGTGGCGGAAGGCCCTTGGG
>BBBN01000415.1 GCA_001311585.1 Thermus sp. JCM 17653 | reverse complement strand
TCTACCTCAGGATGGGGAGGCAAAGGGGGAAGCCCCTCCCCCAGGCGAAAGAGGACCAGGTGAGGGTAGCCTTCAAGGTGGCCCGCACCAGGCCGCTGGTGAAGCCGTTGGCCAAGGAGAGGGCCGCCAGGAGCACCGCCACCCCTACCCCCACCCCTCCCAGGGCCAGGGCGGTCTGCAGGGGGCGGCGCCTCAGGTGGGCCAGGGCCAGAAAGAGGGCAAACCGCACGCCCTTTAGGATACGGGGTCTAAGTGCCCGCACTTTGGTTTCGCGACATGGGATGCCCGAAACGGGTTTAGAAGAGGGCTTTTTTGGGGCCCCCGCCGCGGCGAAAGCCGCGGTGGGGTACTTAACGCCTGGGGTACTCCACCACCTCCAGCCGCACCAGACGGCGGCCGAAGCGCAAGGCGGTGGCCCGGTCCGGAAGCCACACGTCCACCTTCTCCCGCATCCTGGGGTGCATCACGTCGGCCACCACGAAAACGCGTCCCGCAAAGAGGTAGTCAAACTGCCCCCGGCCCCGGCCGTAGACCGAGCCTAGGTCCACCAGGCGCACCTTGGTCCCGTAGGGGAGCACCTTCAGGAGGTCCGGGCTCACCGCCAGAATCCCCAGGCGGGTGCGCATCCCCGTGGCGGTGACGAAGGGGGTGCTGTCGGTCTCCCGCACGCTGGAAGTGTAGGCCGTGGCCTGCAAGATTAGGACCTTCTTGTCGCCCGTCTTTGCGAAGGCCCCCGCAACGGCGAGGGCGAAGAGAAGAGGCCAAAGCCAAACCCGCATAGCGAACCCGAGTATGCCCGGGAGTACGGGAGGAACCTTAGAACCATGAGGCCCCTCCTCATGGGAAGGGGGCCCCGCTATTTTAGATTCGCTCTGATGGCTCAAGAACCCCGCCCCAAAGGGACCTTCTTTAGGGGGATTGGATGAGAAAACTGATAATGTCCTTTAGCTTTCCCTCATTCTGCGCAAAGGCGGCCTAAGGGCAGGACGCACCGGAAAGCTCCAGGGCGTACCGGCCGCTTCCCGCCTCGTCAAAGCCCGCCCGGGCGAGGCCCCGGTCCCGGACCACGAGGAGGGTGGCCGGGGAAACGGGGGCACAGTTTTGCACGGCGTCCAGGGCCCTCGGGTAGCGGTCATTCGGGCCGTTGTAGAGGAGGGCTACCAGGTCCAGAGGGCCCGTGTAGACGAGGCGCAGGTAGCCATCGGCCCCGGAAACGTCGTAGCGGTCAAACTCCCCAATGAACTCAATGGCCCCCTGGACGCTTCCCGAGGTCAACGCCTCCCCTTCGCCCGAGGGGTTAGGTGTAAAGCCCGTGGCGGAGAGGCTCACCCGGTCCTCCGCCAGGGCGTAGTTCTCCACCCGCAGGTAAAACGCCTGGCCCGCCTGGCCCTTGAGGTTCAGGCGCACCCCGGGGTCGGAGGTGATCCCCTGGGGCCTGAGGGCGAGGGGGGCCACCTCGGGGTAGGCCCCGAACCAGTTCCGGGCCACGCTCACCGCCTGG
>BBBN01000414.1 GCA_001311585.1 Thermus sp. JCM 17653 | reverse complement strand
CTTCGCCCGGGTCCGGGCCATGGAGGCCTCTTCCGCTCGGCCCTGGAGGAGCTCAAGGCCCACCCAAGGGTGGGGGAGGTGCGGGGCCTGGGGGCGTTTTACGGGGTGGAGCTGGTGCGGGACCGGGAGAGCCGGGAGCCCCTTTCCCCCTGGCACGCTCCCTTGAGCCGGCCATGGGGGCGCTCATGAAGGCGCTATTCCGGGAGGGGGTGTACCTTCTGGCCAAGCACAACGTTCTCCTGGTGGCCCCGCCCCTCACCATCGGGGAGGAGGAGTTCCGGGAAGGGGTGGAGCGGCTTTCCCGGGCCCTCCGGCGGGTGGAGGTGGAGGTGGCCTAGGGTGCGGCGTTACGGGGAGCTTCTCGCCCTCTTGGCCTCCCTCGAGGGCCGCCCCTACCCCTTTTACAAGGACCTCGAGGGGATCTGGCACGGGGCGGGCTTTTCCCTGCGCTTCGTGCACGTGCAAGGGGACCCCTTCGCCAGCCCCAGCGTCTTGGAGGTCCACTACCCCAAGGAGGCCCTGGGGGGCCTCCGGGTCCACACCCGCCCGGAAGGTAGGGTGGCGGTGGAGGACTTCCTCCTAAGAAGCCTCAAGGCCCGGCTGAGGACCCTGCCCTCCCTCGGGGGAAGCGGCCATTCCGGGGCGGTCCTGGTGGCCGTGGAGAGCCCCAAGGTCCTCAAGCGGGCCGGGGCCCACCTGGGGGAGGAGGGGCTCTTCTTGCGCTTCCGCCTGGGGCTTCCCGCCCGCGGGCGGCGCATCCTGGGAAAGGAGGCGGAGAGGCTTTTTCGGGCCCTGGAGGGGCATCTTCGGGCTTTCTCCAGGAGCTTGACCGAAGGACCCTCCTCCGCCACGTGCACCAGGCGGAGGATTTCGCCCATATCCAGGAGCGCCTCCAAACGCGGGGGCTGGTGGCCTTCGTGGGGGAAGGGGCTGTCCTCCCCCGGGAAAGTGGGGTGAGCCAGAGACCCCTCAGGGGGGCCCTTCCCTTCCAGAGCCCGCCCCCCTTGAGGGTGGCCTTCCGGGTCCCCCACGCCGGCGAGGTCCAGGGCATGGGGCTTCCCCAGGGGCTTACCCTCATCACCGGGGGCGGCTTCCACGGGAAGACCACCCTGCTGGAGGCCCTGGTCCACGGCGTCCACCCTCACGTGCCTGGGGACGGTCGGGAGTGGGTGGTGACGGATGCTCTCGCCCAAAGGTCCAGTCCGAGGACGGAAGGAGCGTGAAGGGCGTGGACCTGAGGCCCTTCGTCCACGACCTTCCCCTGGGCCAGGACACCGCCTTCTTTTCCACCGAGGACGCCTCGGGCTCCACGAGCCTGGCCGCGGCCCTCCTCGAGGCCCTGGAGCTCGGCGCCCGGGCGCTTCTTCTGGACGAGGACACCTCCGCCACCAACCTCCTGGTGCGGGACGCCCGCATGCAGGCCTTGGTGCCCAGGGAAACCCTCACCCCCCTCCTGGATCGGGTGGCGGATCTTAAGCCTTGGGGGTGAGCCTGGTCCTGGTGGTAGGGGGCGTGGGGGAC
>BBBN01000412.1 GCA_001311585.1 Thermus sp. JCM 17653 | reverse complement strand
GAGGACGGGCAGGCGGCGCACCTTCCCGGCGGCCAAGCAGGCCCGGTCGCCTAGGGAAAGGCCCAGGGGCCGGGTCAAGGGGTCCAGGGCGCCCGCCTCCAGGGCCTCCTCGAGGGTGAAGGGCAGGACCTCTAGGCCCATGGCGAGAAGCCGCCTCAAGATGCGCTCTGGGTCCTTCCCCTTGACCTTGAGCTTGCCCGCCACCTCGGCCAGGTTCACGGCGCTGATGGCCGCACCCTCCTGGAGGGCCTCCCGCACCGCTTCGAAGCCCGGCTCCCTCTGCAGGTAGGCGAGGAGGGCGGAGGCGTCCAGAAGAAAGGCGGGCGGCTTCTCAGCCATCCCCCTCGGCCTCCAGCCGCCTCTCCCTCAGGAGCTCCTCGGCGAGGCTTTCCTGGATGTCGGCGAGCTCCGCCCAGAGCTCCTCTTCCGCCCGCTCCCAGGGGATGAGGACCAAGCGCCCGTCCTCCACCAGGGCCAACAGCCGGGTTCCCGGTCCCAGGCCCAGGGCCTTCCGCAAGGGGCGGGGAAGGAGCACCCTTCCCTGGGCGTCCAGGGTGAGCGTGGTGGAGTGTGTTGCCTTCACCATGTAGCTCATGCTACACCAAACCCCTCAGGAACCCCCGCACGAGAGGCCCTTCACCGGCCTTTCGTCCGGGCTGGGCCTGTAGGGGGGAGGCGGGCCGATGAAGACGCAGGCCCCGTACCCCCCGGTAAGCATAACCTAGGCGTGGGTGTCCACGGGCCCCTTCGCCCCAAGGCCTCCCAGGCTTCCCCGGTGGGCTCCGTGGGGTCCTTGTAGCGGAGGAGGGTGCCTAAAAGCCGCTCCCTGACACGGGCCGCGAGGACGAGCTCCCGCTCCACCAGGTGGGCCACCCCGTCCACCTCGAGGAAGGCCTTGGCCCCGCTCCCGATCCACCCGGCGAAGTGGCCTCGCCTGCCGTCGGGGAGGAGGGTGTTCTTGGGCCCCTCCTTAACGTCCTCGAGGCCTTCCTGGAGCCGTAAGAGGCGGCCTAGGGACGGGGGTTCAGGGCTTCTTCTCCTCCAACCTCCTGAGGGCGTCCACCACCACCTCTGGGGAGATGAGCCTGCCATCATCCCGTATCGGAGCCATCTCCCGAGAAAGTCCAGGTAGAAGCGCCCCTCCCATAGGAGCTCCGCCAAGGCCTCCGGGGTGAGGTCCTCCCAGGACCAGACCTCCGCCGCCAGGTCCTCTCCCCCCTCCAACTCCATCGGGAGGGGCAGGTAGCCTTCGGTGGGGAGCAAGGGCGCCAGGACCCGCGCTCTCCCCGCTTCCAGCACCAGGAGGGCGGCCTGCGGGTGAGCCTCCCGAAACTCCGGCAAGACCCGGAGGTGGAGGCGCCCCCTTATCTCCCGCACCTCCAGGCCCGGGGCCACCCAGCGGCGGAGCTCGGTGGGCTCGGGGGGCTCCCAACTTTTAGGAAGGAGAAAAGTCCTTAGCTCTGTTTTCTCCCCCTGAGACCCTTCCCGGCGCAAGGGCCGGTAGGCGAAGGGGATCTTCGGACGGGGGACGGAGGGCCTGGGCCTCCGCGGAG
>BBBN01000411.1 GCA_001311585.1 Thermus sp. JCM 17653 | reverse complement strand
AAGCTACCAGATGAGAAAGCTTTAAAAGCCCCCTTTGCCCCGCGATTTTGCGCATAGGTATAGCAACTAGTGTCTTCGCAAGTAAAAGGGCGTGTACCTCCCCCGCCCCAAAAGGGCGGCCTTCAGGCGCCGGGCCTGGAGCTCTAAACCCCATGCCAGCTCCGCGGGGCCTCCACACCTGGGCTTGGGCAAGGGGTCCTAAGCAAGCGGAAGTAGGCGTGGGGATGGACCGCGCCCACACGCCCCTTGCAAAAAGAGCGGGGTTGTGCTAGAGTTGCTCTTTGCCCGGCGGCGCAGCGCTTCGGGTACTTCTGGAAGGATGATCCAGAGCCGAACGCACCGGAGCGCGACCATCCCCGGGCAACTTTAAAGAGGCGGTTTGGTCTTCGGTTGAGGCGGCTTTCCCTCTACAATTCACGGCACAACGGATGAGGTCAGAGGCTTAGGGCGCTTGGCTAGGTATGGGGGCGTTCGCCCCCCGGAAGGAGGAATCGTGTCCTTCAATACGCCAAAGCAAACCAAGGGCGTGGTCTGGACCTATGAAGGCGGCGTGGGGTACTCGGCGAGCCCGGAAACGGAGCTTTTGCTCCTGGTGGCGGGAAGCCTCTTCTCCGGGGACACCTTCTACGAGGGGGAGCCCTTACGCCAAAGGAGGTTTTATGAGCTCGCCCACAAGCTGAGCCTAAAAGACCCCCACTACGTGGCTGCCCTGGCCCGGTACGCCCGCCAGGCGCTGGGGCTACGTTCGGGCCCGAGCGCCCTGGTGGCACCTCTTCTGGTGGGGCCCAAGGAGGTGGCGGAAGAGGCCGCCAAGGGGGTGTGGCTCCGGGGGGACGAGCACCTGGAGACCCTGGCCTACGCCCGCCTCCAGGGGTGGAAGCTCACCAAGGGGCTGAAGCGGGCGGTGGCCTGGAGGCTGAACGCATGAGCCCGCAGGCCCTCCTCAAGTACCGCAAGGAGGGGCACGCCTTCTCCCAGCGGGACGCCCTGATCCTCGCCCATCCCAAGCCCCAGGACCCGGCCCATGCCCTGGTCTACGAGTGCTGGTGCGGGGGAAGCGGGGGCTGCCGGAGGCCCAGGCCTTCGTGGCCCGGCTTCTGGAGGAGCGGCCCACCTGGGAGCGGATCCTCTCCACCAAGGGGGCAAGCCGGGAGTCCTGGCTGGAGGCCCTCCCCCACCTCCAGGGCCTCTCCCTGGTGCGCAACCTGAGCAACCTGCACCGCTTCGGCCTCCTGGAGGAGACCGGCGTACAGGAGGCCCTGGCCCGGAAGCTCCTCTCCCCCAAGGTGGCGGGGTGGCGGGTCTACCCCTACCAGTGGCTCCAGGCCATCCTCCGGGGGCGGGAGGAAGGGTGGCCCGGGGAGGTCCTCGCCCTCCTGGAGACCGCCCTGGAGCTTCCCTCCCGCCCCTACCCCTGGAGGGGGAGACCCTGATCCTGGTGGACGTCTCGGGCTCCATGTACACGCCCCTCTCCAGGTGGAGCGAGGCCACCTACGCCCTGGCCGCGGCGAGCCTGGGGGCCCTCCTCTACCGGAGGACCGGGGGGTGGCTCGTGGGCTTTAACCACGCC
>BBBN01000410.1 GCA_001311585.1 Thermus sp. JCM 17653 | reverse complement strand
CGGGGAGGCCTGGGAACCCCTCACCGCCTGGTGGCTGAACCACTGGCTCACCACCCCCACCCCGGCCGCAGAAAGGCTCGTCCTCTTCCTCCACGGCCACTTCACCAGCGAGCTAAGGAAGGTGCGCTCCCCCCAGGCCATGGCCCTGCAGAACCAGACCTTCCGCACCCTCGCCTACGGCTCCTTCCGGGACCTCCTCTTCGCCGTGGCCCGCGACCCCGCCATGCTCCTCTACCTGGACAACGCCCAAAGCCGCAAGGAGCACCCCAACGAGAACTGGGCCCGGGAGCTTCTGGAGCTCTTCACCCTGGGGGTGGGCCACTACGGGGAGGAGGACGTGATGGCCGCCGCCCGCGCCTTCACCGGCTATTCCGTGGATGAGAAGGCCCTCAAAGCGGGGAAGCCCCGGTTCCTCTTCCGAAAAGCCTGGCACGACCCGGGCAAGAAGCGCTTCCTGGGGAGGGAGGTGGAGGGCGGGGACGAGGTGCTGGAGATCCTGGCCGACCACCCCGCCACCTACGGGCGCCTCGCCCGCAAGCTCCTCGCCTTCTACTTCGCCCCCGACCCCGAGCCCGCCCTCGAGGCCGAGGTGGCGCGGATCCTCAAGGGGATGGCTTCCGGGAAGCCCTCGCCTACCTCTTCCAGCAGGAGGCCTTCTACCGGGCGCGGGGCCGCTTGGTGAGAAGCCCCGTGGAGCACGTGGTGGGCCTGGCCTACGCCGCCTCCTTGCGGGAGGTGCCCAGGGCCTGGATCCGGGCCCTTCCCGCCATGGGGCAGGCCCCCTTCAACCCCCCGAACGTCAAGGGCTGGGAGGGGGGCCGGGCCTGGCTCGGGGACACCGCCCTCCTGGTGCGGCTCAATTTGGCGGCGGGCCTGAAAGGGCCCCTGGACCTCTTCGTCTTCGCGGAAGGGGAAGGCCTCGAGGCCCTCGTCCGCCCCGAGGCCCAGCTCCTTTAGGAGGTGAGTGTGGATCGGCGCGAGTTCATTAAAAGCGGCCTCTTGGGCCTTGCCCTGAGCCAGGCCCCGACCCTTTTCTGGCGCACCGCCCTGGCGGCGGGGGCCGGGGAGAAGATCCTGGTGGTGGTCCAGCTTTCCGGGGGGAACGACCAGCTCAACACCCTGGTGCCCTACCGGCAGGAGCTCTACTACCGCCTGAGGCCGAGGCTCGCGGTGCCCGCCCGGGAGGTGCTGGACCTGAACGGGCGCCTGGGCCTGCATCCCGCCCTTAGGCCCCTCATGCCCCTTTACGAGGCGGGGGCCCTGGCCCTCCTCCCCCAGGTGGGCTACCCCAACCCCAGCCGGAGCCACTTCGTCTCCATGGCGGTCTGGCACACCGCCGACCCCGAGCGGAAGGCCTCCTCGGGCTGGCTCGGGCGGCTTTTGGACCAGGGGGCGGACCCCCTGTGCGAGACCAACCTGGGGGCCAGCACCCCCTTGGCCCTCACCGGGAGCCAGGCCCTGGCCCCCAGCGTGGAGAGCTAGAGGGCTTTGAGCTGAGGCTCCCTCCTCCCTTGCGCACCGCTGGGAGGAGGCCCTCCTCCGCCCCAGGCAGGGGGAGGCGGAGGCGGTGC
>BBBN01000409.1 GCA_001311585.1 Thermus sp. JCM 17653 | reverse complement strand
TCAGGACTCCCGCCCCCTTTCCACAAGCTCTCCGAAAAGGCCTCGGGCGTCAGGTAGCCCAGGGCCGAGTGAGGACGCTTACGGTTGTACACCTGGAAGACAAACCGCTCCACCGAGGCCCGCGCCTCTTGCAAGGTCCTGTACTCCCGCAACGCCACCCACTCTTCCTTTACCGTCCGGATCAGCCGCTCCGCGTGCCCGTTCTCCCAAGGCCTCCCCGTCCCCGCGTAACTGAGCCGCACCCCTAGCCCCAAAAGCCGCTCCACATACGCCCTGGAGGTGTACTGCACCCCCCGGTCCGAATGGTGCACCTCCGGACACCCCTCCCTCAAGGCCATCTCCAGCGCTCCCAGGGTCAGCCCCTGGGAAAGCCTGGGCCCCAGGGCCACCCCCAGCACCTTCCGGGTGTGGAGGTCCATCACCACCGCCAGGTAGGCCACCCCCTCCCCCAGGACCACGTAGCTCAGGTCCGCCGCCCACACCTGGTGCGGGCGGGTCACCGCGAGTCCCGGCAGGAGGTTCTTCACCCCTTCCGGGAGAAGGCCCCCTGGGGAGGTAGTCCTGGGAGGGGGAGGCTTCCGAGCAAGAAGCAGACCCTCCCTGCGCATCAGGGAGCGCACCCGCTTCTTTCCCACCTGGAAGCCTTCCCCCCGCAGGAGGGCGGTGAGGCGCCGGTAGCCGTACCGGGGCCAGGCCGCCGCCAGGGCCTCTCCTCGGGAGGGGGGTCCTGGGGCCGGTAGTAGAGGGTGCTCCGGGGCACCCCGAGGACCCGGGAAAGCAGGCGGAGAGGGTAGGCTCCCTTGGTCACGGGCGTAGCCCGTACCTTGAGGGCCTTCACCAGCTCCCGCCTTTCCTTTGCCGGTAGAGCCCCGATGCGGGCCTCCTGCTCCGCGCAGCCGGAGGTGAAGGCGGCGTGGGCGTTCTCCAGGGTCAGCGAAGCTATCTTGTCGCTGCCAGCGGTAAAAGAGGGACTCCGCTACCCCGTAAGCCCGGCAGGCTTCGGCCACCGTCCTCTGACCGGACAGGATCTCCAGGGTCAGCCCTGAAAGCTACCTTGACGATCTTCGCCTTTTCCTTTGCCGACCACTTGCGCATCTCGTCGCCCCTTCAGACTACACCCCTTGGCCTCTCTCTTGGGGTGGTCCAAATTCGGGGCAGCACTTCATCTTCCGCTCCAACGTCCTTACCGCCATTTTACGCTCCTTCGCCTTCGAGCGCTCCGGGCGGCCTCCTTCAGCCGGGCGAGCTTTTCTCGGAGGGGCTGCATGAGCCTTCGTCGGGCACGGGGAGCTCCTTGGCGTTGGCCTCGAGGAGGAACTCCTCCCCCTCCTCGAGGGCGGCGAGGAGGAGCTCGGCGAAGCGCTTCGGGAGGCCTCCCCTCGCCTCGAAGTGCTCCACCAGCTCCTCCAGGCCCCAAACCAGTCGCTCTATGTCGGTGAGGGGCTTCGCCGCCCGCGCCCGCTCCTTTAGGCTTCCCCGGGTCAGGGCCTTGAAGAGGGCGGCGAGGCTCTCCTCGGGGGAGAGGCCCTGCAGGGTGGGGGCCTCCCCCTTCCGCCACGCCTCGAGGCGCTCCAGGAG
>BBBN01000408.1 GCA_001311585.1 Thermus sp. JCM 17653 | reverse complement strand
ACGGGCCTACGCTACCTCCCCCTTCTTCCCCACCACTCCCGGGAATGCCTCCAGGGTCCGAACCAGGTAAGCCCCGGGCCTCGTGACCTGCCCCTCTATGTAGTCCCTCATCACCCTCACCAAGAGGGCAAAGAGGTACGGGGCCGGGAGCTCGCCCCTGACCACGGCCCACATGAGGCCGGCGTAGAAGCGTCTAGACCGGTGGTCGTCAAACACCTCGGCCAGGTAGTTGGCAAGGAGGGTGATTAGCATGGGCCGCTTGGCCTCCTCCACCTCGGGAAGCACCAGGATGAGGCCCAAGTCCACGGCAACCGATTTGGTGTTCGGGACAACTCTTTTCCCCTGGGCCCAGAGGACCAGGCGTCCAGGGTGGGACGGATGCCGTTCTCCTTGTGGGCCTTCACCCAGGCGTAGGACAACACGCCGTTCCCCATGTCCAGGGCCAGGTTTCTCCAGGGGTGGAGGTAGTCGTCCCGTTCAAGCCGGGCCTTTCCTGGTCGTAGACGGACGGCCCAGAGGGTGCCGATAGCACGCTGTTTTCCCCCCACCTGCTGATACAGAACATCAGATGCCACTAAACCTGCAGCCTCCAAGGCTAGCTTCCAGGACCAGACGGTCTGGCGGCTGACGCCGAGGTGGAGGGCGAGCATCTCGAGGGGGACCATGAAGACAACCGTGCCCACCTTCCTCCACAGGTCCCGGTTGCCGGGGGGTAGGACGGAGCGGCCTATCTCCTGGAGGAGTTCCAGAAGCTTCTTAGGCCCGTCCTGGACGGCTTGACATACATCTCCAACGGGGGGTCTAGCTGGGGGTAAAGGGCCCAACGAAAGTAGCCTTAGGGGTCCCTCGAGGGAAGCATCCTCTTGGAGAATCCATGTATGTTAAGCTTCAGCACGGCATTTTCGGCCTCTCCACCTGGAGGGGGGGTAAGGGTCAAGGGGGCCTCCTTAGTCCACCTAGGGGGGTCTGTGGGGCCAGGGTTGTCGCTGGTATAGGAGGGGGGGCCTCCAGGTCCCCAGCCTGGAGGAGGGCCAGGGCCTCCTCCGGGGAGAGGCCGTGCATGGCGGCGTAGGTGCGAAGGGCCCGCTCCCCCAGGGCGGGGTTTGTCTGGAGGAGTCCTGCGATTTTAGCGAGGGTTTGCGGGATTTCCCTTTCCGGCCGGGTGTTGTGCTCCATCTCTTGCCTCCTTCCCCCCGGCCGGGTTAAGGTGGAGGCCTCCTAGCGGGGAGAGGCCTCGGCTTCGGCCGGGGTCTATTCGTTTCATGTCCCCCATTTTAAGGGGCAGGCCCTGGGGGGAGGCTAGGCACCTTTGAAGTCACCGCCCCGGGGGGGTGCTGTAGAAAAGCGTCCCCATCACGCGGTTGGGCGCGGTAGTGCATATGCATAGAGGTTCCTTCTCGGGCGGCCTGGTTGGGGGGAGGGGGAGGGGCCTCGAGGGGTGGCCCCCAGGTCCGCCCCTTCCCCGGAAAGGCCCCTCTCGCCGCCTCTAAGGCCCCTAGAAGGCCGGGGTCCGGGGGAGGGGTAGAAGAGGAGCCCCCCCACCTACCCCCGCCCCAAAAGCCGTTTCAGGGCCTTGTA
>BBBN01000407.1 GCA_001311585.1 Thermus sp. JCM 17653 | reverse complement strand
GGAAGTTGACCAATGGAAGGAACTTCCCCGGCGCCAATCTCTGGAGGGTCCTGAGGGAGGCTCTTTTTCTTCCTCTCCCCAAGCTACGCTCACGCGTGACTGGCGCGAGGTGCCGAGGGATCTTTCCCCCCTCAAGCCCGTCCTTATGGGACCGTGGGAGAGGGGGAAGGGAAGCCTAGGCCCCCATCCTGGTGGGGGGTCGGCGCGCAGTAATGTGCGCTTTGGCTAACCAGGGCCAGCCTGTCCAAGAAGGGGGCGCGGTGGGCGTGGAGAAAGGCCAGGAGGGGGAGCTCGAGGGGCAAAGCGTCGCGGTGCCGGGTCACTGCCCCCAGCAGCAGGAAAAGGAGCGAAGCCCAAAGGGGTAGGGCAGAAGGGAGCGGTTGGCCTAGGGTGCGGGCAGGCCGCGGCATAGGGGGAAGCCTAGCCGCTTTGCCTGAGGCCCAGGTGAAATCCCCTCCGGTGGAACCAGGAGGAGGGTCTGGGGGAGGCGGCCTGGGCTTTAGGCCGCAGGGACACCGTTCTGGGCTCCGCCTACCTGGACCCTCCGGGTGGCCCGGCTCATCCTCGGGGAGATCACCCCTCCGGAGGCCGCCCTCCTCAGCGAGCGAGAGCGGGAGGTCCTTAGGCTCATCGCTCGCGGGCTTTCCAACAAGGAGATCGCCAAGGCCTTGGGGATCAGCCCCAGCACGGTCAACGGCCACGTGGAAAGCCTTCTGGAGAAGCTGGGAGCCAGCGACCGGACCGAGGCCGCGGTCAAGGCCCTGAGGAACCGCCTCATCTAGGGCTTCAGCCTCCGTTCAGGTTGCCCGGGCAGACTCAGGGCATGATCGACAGCCCGGCCCAGCTCATCGCCATCCTGGTGGTGGCCCTCCTCCTCTTCGGCCCCCGGAAGCTCCCCGAGCTCGCCCGGGGCCTCGGCCAGTCCGTGCGGGAGTTCAAGCGGAGCATGGAGGAGGTGGTGGAGGAGGTCAAGGAGGAGGCCAAGCCCCAAGAGTCCCCCAGGCCCCCGGAGGCCAAGGCGGAAGAGCCAAGAAGGGCTAGGCCCTAGACCAGGGGGAGGGGGGCGGGGCCCGGGCCCAGGATGGAGGCGGGCTCGAGCCCCAAAAAGCGGAGGGCGGCCCCGTAGACACTGCGGAAGTCCAGCTGGAAGCGGAGGTCCCCCTCGTCCAGGTCCTCGAGGTCGGGCTCGGGGCCCAAGACCCCGCCCCGCACCGGCCCCAGGGCGAACATGAGCCCCCCCTTGCCGTGGTCGGTGCCGTAGGAGGCGTTCTCCTGAGCCCGCCGCCCGAACTCGGAGAAGCCCAGGACCAAAACCTCCCGCTCTCTTCCCAGGAGGCGCATCTCCTGGTGGAAGGCGGCAAGCCCCTGGGCCAGGAGCCGAGGAGCTCCTCGTGCCGCTTGGGCTGGTCGGCGTGGGTGTCAAAGCTCCCCAAGGAGACGTAGAAGACCCGGGTGGGCAGCTCGGCGGCGATCATGCGGGCCACGTCGGCCAGGGCCCGGCCGAAGGGGTGGTTGGGGTAGTCCACCCGGTTCTTCACCCCCGGGCCCGCCCCACCTGGGCCAGGGTGGCCTTGAGCCTTAGGA
>BBBN01000406.1 GCA_001311585.1 Thermus sp. JCM 17653 | reverse complement strand
TCTACCTGGCCCCCGACGGGGAGGCCACCCTCACCCTCCGCCTTCAGCCGCCCAAGGAGGTAAGGCCCGGCACCTACCGCTTCCTGGTGCGGGCCGAGGGCCTGGGGCAGACCGCAAGCCTTCCCATCGCCCTGGTGGTGGGCCAGGGGCTTCCCCAAAGGCTCAGCCTCGAGGCCGAGCTTCCCATCCTCAAAGGCCCCCCCACCAGCTCCTTCCGCTACCGGGTGACCCTGAAGAACGAGTCCGACCGCGACCTCCTGGTCTCCCTGGAGTACCAGGCCCCCAAGGGCTTCCAGGTCACCTTCACCCCCGCCTTCTCCAGCCAGCAGGTGACGAGCCTGCCCATCAAGGCCGGGGAGAGCAAGGACCTGGACGTGGAGGTCTCCCTGCCCAAGGACACCAAGGCCGACACCTACGCCGTCACCCTCCGGGCCCTGGCCGGGGAGGCCAAGGCGGAGCTGGGGCTTACCCTGGAGGTCACGGGCCGGCCCGAGGTGCGGCTCAGCACCAAGGAAGGGCGCCTTTCCGGCCAGGTGGTGGCGGGGCGGGAAAACCCGGTGAAGCTCCTGGTGAAAAACGAGGGCAGCGCCCCCGCCAAGAACCTCTCCTTCAGCGCCATGGAGCCCTCCGGCTGGGAGGTCAAGTTTGAGCCCGACAAGGTGGAGGCCCTAGACCCCGGCCAGGAGAAGGAGGTCACCGCCCGCATCAAGCCCTCGGCCAAGGCGGTGACCGGGGACTACATGGTGACCCTTTCCCTCTCCGGAGACGACGGCGTTTCCGCAAGCCTGGACTACCGGGCCACGGTGGTGCGCTCCACCCTTTGGGGTCTGGTGGGGGTGGGGCTCATGGCCGTGGCCCTCCTGGTCCTGGCTTCGCCGTGAACCGCTTCGGGCGGAGGTAGCATGGCGGTCATCGAGACCCGGGGCCTCACCAAGCGCTACGGGCGCGTGGTGGCGGTGGAGGACCTGAACCTGGAGGTGGAGGAAGGAGAGGTCTTCGGACTCCTGGGCCCCAACGGCTCGGGCAAGACCACCACCATCCTCATGCTCCTCGGCCTCACCGAGCCCAGCTCGGGGGAGGCCCGGGTCCTGGGCCTGGATCCCATGCGGGAACCCCTCAAGGTCAAGGCCCGGGTGGGCTACCTCCCCGACCAGGTGGGGTTTTACGGGGAGCTTTCCGCCTGGGAGAACCTGCGCTACACCACCAGGCTTCTAGGGCTTTCCGACGGGGAGGCCCAGGCCCGCATAGAGGAGGTCCTGAAGCGCATGGGGCTTTGGGAGGTGCGGGACCGGAGGGTGGCGGCCTTCAGCCGGGGGATGCGCCAGCGCCTGGGCCTCGCCGAGGTCCTCCTCAAAAGGCCTAAGGTGGCCATCCTGGACGAGCCCACCCTAGGGCTGGACCCGGAGGCCGCCCGGGAATTTCTAGAGCTCATCAAGGGCCTCAAGGCCGAAGGGATCACCCTCCTCCTCTCCAGCCACCTCCTCCATCAGGTGCAGGAGGTCTGCGACCGGGTGGGCCTCTTCCACAAGGGCCGCCTGGCCCTTCTGGGGACGGTGGAGGACCTGGCCGCCCGGGTGCTGGGGGGCGGGTACGAGGTGTGGGTGGAGGCGGGCCCGGGCCTCGAG
>BBBN01000405.1 GCA_001311585.1 Thermus sp. JCM 17653 | reverse complement strand
CCCAGGCCCCGGCCCCCGTGCGCCGGACCTGGCCGTCGTAGTTCAAGGCCAAAAGGACCGCCCCCCAGGGTATGCCCTCCAGGCGGAAGACCAGGGTGGCGGCCATGGTCCTCTGGTCCAGCCCCGTGTCCTCCCGCCCCAGGGTAAAGGAAGCCCCGGCGCGGAAGGCCAGCTCGGCGGTGTCCGTGGCGTCCACGAAATAGAGGGCCGGGTAGTTTCCCTTGGGGGTGGCGAGGGCGAGGAGTCTGGCACGCTCCTGCTCCAGGCGGTCCACGGGCTCCTCGAGGCGCACCTCCACCCCGGCCTCCCGGAGCATGGCCCAAAGGACCCGTTCCGCCTCCCTCACGTCAAAGGAGGCCTCCTGCCCGACGCGGCGGTAGAAGTCCCGGAAGAGGCCGCCCGGCAGGAGGCCCTCGCGGTCCTTGGCCAGGTCCAAGGTGGCGAGCCACCCCTGGGTGAGCACCCCCCACGCCCCGCCCGGCTCCAAGAGGAGGACCTTAAGCCCTTCCTGGCTCCCGCCACCGCCGCCGCCACCCCTTGCGGCGTGGCCCCGTAGACCAACAGGTCGTACTGGGCCCAGGCCGGGGTCAGGACCAGAAGAAGGAGAAGGAGCGCCCGCATACCCGAAGACCCCGGGGTTCCCTTTAGGGCAGGGTCCGCTTGGCCTCCTGGTACTCCGCCACCAGCCGGGCCACCACCTCCTTGGCCGAGGGGATCTCGCGGATAAAGGCCACCCCGTGCCCGGCGGAGTAGACCTCCTTCCAGGCCTTCCCCCCGCCCTGACGGAACCGCTCCAGGGACTCCCTGAGGAAGTTGGCGGGCACCCCGGTGACCTCGGGGGTGTACTCTATGTCCTCCGGCTGGGCGCGCAGGAGGGCCTCCTTGTACTCCAAAGGCGCCCCCGACTCCAGGGTGGCGATGAAGCGGGTGCCGATGTAGACCCCGTCCCCCAGGGCCAAGGCGGCGAGGACCTGCCGGCCGGTGGCGATCCCCCCGGCGATGAGCACGGGCACCCCCAGCTCCTCCCTAAGCCAAGGCCCGAGGACGAAGGGGCTCACCTTCCCGGCATGCCCCCCGGCCCCCGAGGCCACGGCCACCAGCGTCCGCCCCGGCCTCCACCGCCTTCCTCCCGTGCCTTAGGCCCACCACGTCGCACCAGACCACGCCCCCGTAGGCCTTGACCCGCTCCACCACCCGGGTGGGGTCGCCCAGGGAGGTGACCACGAGGGGAACCCGGCGCTCCACCACCGCCTCGAGGTCATCCTCGAGGCGGGGGTTGTCCTTCAGGATGAGGTTCACCCCGAAGGGCACACCTTCAGGGAAGCTCTCCAGAAACTCCCGGAAGGCCTGGTGGGTGCGGAAGTTGAGGCTGGGGATCACCCCGATCCCTCCCGCCTCCGCCACCGCCTGGAGGAGGGGGGCGTTGGACACCAGGAACATGGGCGCGGCCACGATGGGGTAGCGGATCCCCAGCATTCGGGTGATGGCGGTCTCCATGAAGAGGATTTTACCCGGTCTAAGAATGGCGCAAAACCCCAGCCCCCCATCTGGGAGGCGGCGACCCGCGGGCTACCCTCCCCCTGGGCCTTCCAGCCTTTGCGCCGCATCTCCCCACAC
>BBBN01000404.1 GCA_001311585.1 Thermus sp. JCM 17653 | reverse complement strand
CTCCACCCCCAGCATCTGCAAGAAGCGCCCCAGGTCTTCGATCTCCGGCTCCATGGCCGCCTGGACCAAGGTGGCCTCCCCCCCAGGGCCACGGCCAGCATGGCCTGCTCGGTACCCCCCACGGTGGGCAGGTCAAAGACCACCCGGCCCGAGAGGGGGCGGGTCCTGCGGGCATAGAACTGGCCCCCTTCCTCCTCCACCACCTCGGCCCCCAGGGCCTTTAGGGCCTTGACGTGCTGGTCCACGGGCCTGGCGCCAAAGGCGCACCCCCCGGGCAGGGAGATCCTGGCCTCCCCCACCCGGGCAAGAAGCGCCCCCCAGACGATGAAGCTGGCCCGCATTTGTCCCACGAGCTCGTAGGGGGCGTGGTGGGTACGGATCTCCGGCGTGTGCAGGTGCAGGGTCCGCCCCTCCCAGAAGTAGCGGGTGCCAGGTGGGCCAGAAGCTCCAGCATCACCTCCACGTCGCGGAGCCTGGGCACCTCCAGGAGGGTGATGGGCTCCGGGGTGAGGAGCTGGCCGCCAGGATGGGGAGGGCGGCGTTCTTGGCAGTAGATGCGAACCTCCCCGGAAAGGGGTACCCCTCCCTCCACGCGCAGGATCCTACGGCCTCCCTTTCCCGGGTCTGGGTGCGTCATACACACCTTACTCAAGGTGAGCATAAAGCGCAAAAAAACACATTGTCAAGCCGATGGGCCTTCTGCTACACTAAACCCCAAGGAGCGGTATGCCGAAGCGGGAAAAAAAAGCGGCTGCAGGTGGTCATCTCCGAGGAGCAGGACGCCCTCCTCACCCGGGCCGCCTACGCCCTTTCCAGCCCCGAGCGCCTGGTGTCCAAGTCGGAGGTGGTGCGCCTGGCCATCGCCAAAATCGTCCAGGAGCTGGAAGGCAACAAGGAGGAGCTGGCCGAACTCCTAAAGCGCCTGGAGCCGGAAGAATAGAATGGCCCACATGGTCCTGGGCGGGCGGTACCGCCTCGAGGCCCCCCTGGGCTCCGGGGGCATGGCCGAGGTCTTTCGGGCGGTGGACGAGCGCCTGGGGCGTAAGGTGGCGGTGAAACTCCTCCACCCACGGGCTTCCTCCGGAGCGGGAGCGCTTCTTGCTGGAGGTCCGGGCCCTCTCCCGGCTCTTCCATCCCGGTATCGTCCAGGTGCTGGACCTGGGGGAGGAGGACGGCAGGCCCTACTTCGTCATGGAACTGGTAGAGGGGGGGAGTTTTGACCGCTTGGGCCCCTTTGAGGAGGGCCCCGAGGGGGAGCGCATCCTGCAGGCGGCCCAGGAGGTGATGGAGGCCCTGGCCCACCTCCACGCCCAGGGCATCCTCCACCGGGACCTCACCCCCAAAAACATCCTCCTCACCAAGGAGGGCCACCCCAAGGTGATGGACTTCGGCCTGGCCTACCTCCTGCAGGAAAGCCGCCACCTCACCCGCACCGGCTACACCCTGGGCACCCCCCTTTACATGGCCCCCGAGCAGGCCAAGGGCCTCCCCCTCACCCCCAAGGCCGACCTCTACAGCTTCGGGGCCGTGCTCTACCGGACCCTTACCGGCAGACCCCCTTTTGAGGGGGAAAACGACCAGGCAGTCCTGTTTCAGCACGTCTACGAGCCCCCAAGCCCCC
>BBBN01000403.1 GCA_001311585.1 Thermus sp. JCM 17653 | reverse complement strand
CGAGGCCACGCCCCTCGGTGGGGTCCAGGTGCCGCCCTCGGGAAGACCCCTGGTGCTTCTCGCCGACAAGGGGAGCCTCGGGGGGTACGCCAAGCCTGCGGTGGTGGAGGGGCGGGACCTGTGGCTTCTGGGGCAGGCGTGGCCCGGAGTGGAGCTTCTCTTCACGAGCGAATAGAATCGTGAAATGGCTCACTAGATCAAGACCCCAACAAGAGCGGGGGAGACCCCATAAGTACCCCATCCCACCACGGCCTTCATCGCAGCAAGGGCCCCAAAATATTCGGCGTGAACCGGGGCCAACAGGGGGTGGTATTACCCCACCGCCTCCACCACCATGGCGATGCCCTGGCCCACGCCGATGCACATGGTGGCGAGGCCGAACTGGACCTTTCTCCGCCTCATCTCGTGGACCAGGGTGGTGAGGATCCGGGCCCCCGAGGCCCCCAAGGGGTGGCCCAGGGCGATGGCCCCGCCGTTGGGGTTGAGGCGAGGGTCCTCCATGGAAAGGCCCCACTCCCGGAGGACGGCGAGAGCCTGGGCGGCGAAGGCCTCGTTGAGCTCAATGAGGCCGAGGTCCGAGAGGCTTAGCCCCGCCCGCGCCAGGGCCTTCCTCGTGGCGGGCACCGGCCCGATGCCCATGATGCGGGGGGGCACCCCGGCCACGGCGATGGAGCGGATCCGGGCCAAGGGCTTGAGGCCGTGGGCCCTGGCGTACTCGTCGGAGAGAGGAGGACCGCCGCTGCCCCGTCGTTTAGGGGGCTACTGTTCCCCGCGGTCACCGTGCCCCCTTCCCGGAAGACGGGCCGGAGGGCGGCCAGCTTCTCCAGGGAGGTGTCCCGCCTGGGGCCCTCGTCCACCGCCACCAGGGCTTCCTCCTTGCCCCGCTTCACGGGGACAGCGACCACCTCCTCCCTAAAGCGCCCCTCGTCCCAGGCCCGCACCGCCTTCTGGTGGGAGAGGAGGGCGAAGCGGTCCTGCTCCTCCCGGGGGATCCCGTACATCTCCGCCAGGTTCTCGGCGGTTTCCCCCATGCTCTCGGTGCCGTAGAGGGCCTGCATCCTGGGGTTGACGAAGCGCCAGCCCAGGGTGGTGTCGTACATGACCAGGTTCCCGGTGGGGAAGCCCCGTTCGGGCTTGGGCACGGCGTAGGGGGCGCGGGACATGGACTCCACCCCGCTTCCGATGTACACCCTGCCCTCCCCGGCCCAGATGGCCCTTGCCGCCTGGGCCACGGCCTCGAGGCCGGAGCCGCAGAGGCGGTTCACGGTGCAGCCCGCCACCTCCACGGGGAAGCCCGCGAGGAGGAGGGCCATGCGGGCCACGTTGCGGTTGTCCTCGCCCGCCTGGTTGGCGCAGCGGCGTAGACGTCCTCCACCTCCTCCTTGGGCACCCCGGAGCGCTCCATGAGGGCGGAGAGGGCGTGGGCCAGAAGGTCGTCGGGGCGCACCGAGCCAGCGCCCCCCCGTGCTTGCCGATGGGGGTTCTCACCGCTTCCACGATCCAGGCTTGGGGCATGGGACCTCCCTACCAAACGGTCGGTAGAAGCTTACGGGGGCGGGTTCCTCTCGTCAAGGGCCGGGCTTACCAAGGGGCCCCAACACCGGCGGGGCGGCGGCCGAGTCCTGGG
>BBBN01000402.1 GCA_001311585.1 Thermus sp. JCM 17653 | reverse complement strand
CTGGAAACCCACTTCCTGGCCCACCCCGCCGTGGCCCGGGTGGTGACCACCGTGGGGGCCAGCGCCACCGGGGGGGCCCAGGTGGGGGACCCCTCGAGGGTCCAGCTCCAGATCGCGCTCAAGCCCAAGGGGGAGCGGGAGGACATCTTCGCCCTCACCGAGGCCTTCAACCGGGAGGGCAAGGAGGCGCTTAAGGACTTCCCGGGGGCGGACCTCCGCGTCCTGGCCCAGACCGGCCCCGAGGCCGGGGACGCCGACCTGCAGTTCTTCCTGGTGAGCCCGGACCGCGCCCTTCTGGAAAAGCGGGCGGCGGAGATCGTGGAGGAGATCGCCAAGAAGCCCTACGTCCTGAGCGTGAAGAGCACCCTCGAGGCCACCCAGCGGGAAAGGGTCTTCGTGCCGGATCCGGCCCGGCTCTCCGGCACCGGCCTCACCCCCCAGGACGTGGCCCAGACCCTGAGGCTCTACCTCTCCGGGACCCAGGCGGCCACGGCCAGGCGGAGCGGGGAGGAGTTCCCCGTGGTGGTCCAGGCCGACCCCTTGCGCTTAGGGGGCGAGGCCGACCTCCTCTCCCTCCCCGTCTACGCTCCCGCCCTCCAGGCCTTCCTGCCCCTCGGGAGCCTGGGAGGCTTCGCCGAGAGGCCGGGGCCCACCCTCATCTCCCGCCGCAACCAGGCCTACGCCGCCGGGATCAACCTCAACCTGCGCCCCGGGCCCCGGGAGCCTTCCAAATCCAGCAGGAGCTAGAGCGGGAGCTTGCGGAAAAGGGGCTTTTGGGGGATGGGGTGGAGCTTCTGGCCACGGGCCTGGGGAGCTTCACCGGGGAGCTCGCCCGCCTTGCCCCCCTGGCCTTCCTCCTGGCCCTGGCGCTCAACTACCTGGTCATCGCCAGCCAGTTCAACGCCTGGCGCTACCCCCTCTACCTCCTCCTCCCCGTGCCCTTGGCCCTGGTGGGGGCCCTTTGGCTCACCTACCTCCTGGGCACGGGCCTGGACGTGATCAGCGTCCTGGGGGTGGTGATGCTCATCGGCCTGGTCACCAAAAACGCCATCCTCCTCCTGGACTTCGCCGTGCGCCGGATGGAGGAGATGCCCCTCCAGGTGGCCCTGGTGGAGGCGGCGAGGCTCAGGCTAAGGCCCATCCTCATGACCACCCTGACCGTGCTCATCATCAGCCTCCCCCTCCTCCTGGGCACCGGGGAAGGGGCGGAGTACCGGCGGCCCCTGGGGGTGATCATCCTGGGCGGGCTCCTCTCCTCCACCCTCCTCACCCTCTTCGTGGTGCCCGCCGCCTTCTACGCCTTGGAGAGGGGGCGGGCCAAGGTCAAGGAAGCCCTCTTGAGGTGAGGCATGGCCGCCAAGCGCCTCCTCCTTCTCCTCTTCCTCCTGGCCCTGGCCCTGGGAGGGGCCCTGGTGGGCGCCGCCTTTTACCTCTTCCGCCCCTACCGGGCGGAGGCCTGGGTCCAGGGCTACCTAAGCCGGGCGGGCCTGGCCCCGAAGGAAGCCCCCTACGGCCTGGAGCTCTTCCCCAAAGCCCCCAAGGCCCTCTTCGCCTTCTACCCCGGGGCGCGGGTGGACCCCCTGGCCTACGCCCCCGTCCTCGCCCCCCTGGTGGAGGCGGGGTACGGGGTGGTCCTCCTCGAGG
>BBBN01000401.1 GCA_001311585.1 Thermus sp. JCM 17653 | reverse complement strand
CCAAAAGGCGCTGGGCCTGGGCCAGGTGCTTGGCCCGGCGGTGGGCCCGGCGGAGGCTTTCCCCCACCTGGTGGGCGAGGAGGGCCGAGAGGAGGAGGAGGGCCAAGGTCATGAGGTCAAACCCGGGGAAGGGGGCGAGGATAAGGAGGGAGAGGGCGGAGAGGAGAAGCCCGTAGCCCAGGCCGTAGGCGCTGGCCACGATGGCCACGGCGATCATGAACCAGGGGAGGGCGTAGGGGTCCGGATAGCCCTGAAACCCCACCCAAAGCCCTAGGAGGAAGGCGCCTGCGGCCACGGCGAGGTAGGGCAGACCCATATTTGCGCCACTTTACCCCATAAAGGGGCGGGGCGCTAGGGGGTCTTGGCCAGGGCCAGGTAGGCCAGGGCCCTTTCCGCGGCCTGCCTCCCGGAGCGCACCACCTCGGGGAGGCCCACCCCCATCAGGTAGTTCCCCGCCAGGAAAACCCCCGGGGCTTTGAGGAGGGCCATCTCCAGGCGTTCCACCCGCTCCAGGTAGCCCACCCGGTAGCTGGGCATCCCCTCGGGGAAGCGGAAGACAAAGGTCTGGTCCGGCCGCACCTCCTGGCCCAGGAAGCGCCTCAGGTCCTCCAGGGCCAGCCGGGCCAGTTCGGCCTCGGAAAGCCGCGCCACCTCCCCCGAGAGGTAGGCCCGCACCAGGCCCATGCCCTCGGGGGCCCTTCCCGGCCACTTCTGGTGGGTCCAGGTAAAGCCCCGCACCCGGTACCCCTCCCCCTGGGCGATGAGGAGGCCGTGCCCCGCCACCGGCAACGCTCCTTAAAGGCCAGGGTCACCGTGGCCGCCGGGACGTGGGGGATGCCCTTGAGGAGGGCCGTGGCCTCGGGGAGAAAGGGCCTCAGGAGGCCCGCCGCCTGGGGGGCGGGGGTGGCCAGGACCACGGCCTCGGCCTCCAAGGCCCCCTTGGGGGTGTGGAGGCGGAAACGGCCTCCCAGGGGCTCCAGCCCCAGGACCGGGGTGGCCAGGAGGACCCTCTCCCCCAGGGCCTCGGCCATCCTTTGGGTGAGGCTTCCCAGGCCCTCCGGGAAGGAGAAGAAGAGGCTTCCCCCTTCCCGGCTTCCCCGCCCCTTGCGGCGCGCAGGCTCCCAGGAGGAGGCTCCGGTGCCTTCTTTCCAGTTCCCGAAGCTGGGGGAAGGCGGCCTTCATGGAGAGCTCGTCGGGCTCCCCCCCGTAGATCCCCCCCGCCAGGGGGGCCACCAGGGCCTGGTAGACCTCGAGGCCGAGCCGCCTCTCCACGAACGCCTTCAGGGCCTCGTCGTCCTTGGCCCCCCGGGGAAGGAGGAGGTCCAGGAGGGCCCGGAGCTTTCCCGGGAAGGAGAGGAGGGGGGTCTTGGCCAGGGCGCGGAGGTCCCCGGGAACCACCTGGAAAAGCCCCTCGGGCAAAGGGTGCGCCTTGCCCTTCCGCAGGACGTAGGCGGAGGGCCTTTGGGGCAGGGTGCCGATGGGTTCCAGGCCCAAAGCCTGGGCCAGCTCCAGCACCTCCTTCTTGTAGCGCACGCTGGCGTCGGGGCCCCTTCCACCAGGAAGCCCCCCTGCCGCGCCGTGCGCACCTTGCCCCCCAGGCGGAAGGTGGCCTCCAGGAGGAGGAAGTCCGCCCCCGCCTCCTTG
>BBBN01000400.1 GCA_001311585.1 Thermus sp. JCM 17653 | reverse complement strand
CCCCGGAGGAGGCCGTGGCCGACCCCCAAAACCCCGTCCTCTGCCCCCTCCACCTCCACGCCGCCGCCTGGGAATGGCCCCTCCGGCGGGAAGAGGTCCGCTGCCCGGAGGCCCTCAAGGAGCTCAAGGAGAAAGACGGGCTCTACTACACGCCAAAAAGGCGCCCCCACCGGGAGATCGGCCTCCGGGGCCTGGGGGCGACCTACACCCTGAGGGGCCCTGAAGGGGAGGTGCTGGGCCATCTGGACGAGCGCCAGGCCTACTGGGAGGCCCATCCCGGGGCCATCTACCTGCACCAGGGGGAAAGCTACCTGGTGCGCAACCACGACCCCCTTAGGCGGGAGATCTGGCTGTTGCCCGCCCTAGAGGACTACTACACCGAGCCGCGGGCGGCAACCGACCTGGAGGTGCTCTCGGGGGAGCCGTGGGCCACGGGGTCTTCGTGGGCCAGGTGGTCCTGCGGGAACGGGTGGTGGGCTACGTGAAGAAGCGCTTCTTCACGGGGAGCGTCCTGGAAGAGGTGCCCCTGGACCTGCCCGAGATCGCCTTCCCCACCGAGGCCCTCTGGTTTCACCCCAAGGAGGTGGTCCCCCCCCATCGTCCCCGGGGGGATCCACGCCTTGGAGCACGCCCTGATCGGCCTCCTTCCCCTCTTCGTGCTGGCGGAGAGGCAGGACATCGGGGGGCTTTCCTATCCCTTTTACCCCAGGCCTCTGCCTCGGGGGGAGGGCCCACGGTGTTCATCTACGACGGCTACCCGGGGGGCGTGGGCTACGTCCGGGCCGCCGCCCGGCGCTTCCCGGAGTGGCTTCGGGCCGCCTTGGAACTTCTCCAGGCCTGCCCCTGCGAGGAAGGGTGCCCCCGGTGCGTCCTCTCCCCCAAGTGCGGCAACGGCAACCAGTACCTGGACAAGGAGGCCGCCCTCCTCCTGGCCGCCCACCTCGCCCTCTCCCTCCCGGCCCGGGCGGTGCACTAGGTACCCCACCGCGGCGGGGGCCCCCAAGCCCTGGTTCGGGCACCCCATGTTGCGAGACCCCGACCCCGGCGCGTAGACTTTTACCCATGACCGGCCCAAAGCGGGCCATAGAGGAAAGCCCCGAGGCCTTTTACCAACGCTTCCAGGCCCACGCCCTCGAGGTCCACCTCTTCCCCGAGCCTTGGGGAAGCCCCCTGGTGGAGGTCCTTTACGGGGAGCATTTGGTCTACGCCTTTGACCGGGGGGCCCTCCCGGCCCCCGCAGGCCGGGTGAAGGCCATTCTCCACGGGGTGGCGCGGGAGGTCCGACCCCTGAAAGGGAGGCCTTTTCTGCGGCGGGAAGGCCCCACCTACGCCTGGGGGGGAGGGCAGAAGCCCTGGGGGAGGGGTTTTACCTCCTGGAGGCTCCCGTGCCCGTTCTGGTCTACGGGGAAGCCCCCTTGCCCCAGGAGGCCGAGGTCCTCCTCTGGCCTCCTTTGATGCTCTTCCGGGAGTGAGATGCGCTGCGCCTGCGGGCAGAAAAACCCCCCCGAGGCCCGGTTCTGCATGGCCTGCGGTCGGGCCTTGGAAGCCCTCCTGCCCGAGGAACGGCGCCACGTGAGCGTGGTCTTCTTTGACCTGGTGGCCTCCAGCGAGGGCTTCCGGGAGGGCCTGGCCCCGGCCTACCAGCGCCTCCAGG
>BBBN01000399.1 GCA_001311585.1 Thermus sp. JCM 17653 | reverse complement strand
CCGCCCCTCCTTCAGGGCCTGGAAGAGCTCCTGGGGCAAGGGCCAGGGGGCAAGCTGGGTGAAGCGGGCCTCCTCCCCCTGAACCACGAACCCCACCCCTCCCCCGAAGAGCTGGACCAGGCGGAAAAGCTCCGGAAGAAGGGCCTCCTCCGGGAAAGCCTCCTCCCTGAGGAGATAAAGCCGGGTGAAGAGGGCCCGCCTGAGGTCCTCGCTGGCCGCCCGTTCGGCCTCCCGAACGGAAAGCCAGGCCAAGGGGAGGAGGAAGAGCCAGAGGGAAAGGAGGAGGAGGGCGAGAAGCCTCCCCTTAAGGGAGGGAAAGGCGGTAGCCATACCCGCGCACCGTCTGGATGGGGCTGGGCTCCCCCAGGGCCTTGCGGAGGGCGGAAAGGTGGACCTCGAGGGTGGCGGGCTCCACCACCTCTCCCCAAACCTTCCGCATCAGGGCCTCCTTGGGGATCACCTCCTCCGGGCTCTCCAGAAAGGCCTTGAGGAGGAGGAAGGCCTTAGGGGTGAGGGAAAGGCGCCTTTCCCCGCGGTAGGCCTCCATGCGCCTTGGGTAAAGGCGGAGGTCCTTATAGGCCAGGACCTCCCCTTCGCGGCGGGCCCGGCGGGCCAGGGCCTCGAGGCGGGCGAGGAGCTCCTGGAGGCTGTAGGGCTTCACCAGGTAGTCGTCCGCCCCCTCCCTTAGGCCCTTCACCCGCCACTCCACCTCTTCCAAGGCGGTGAGGACCAGGACCGGCACCTCCGAGCGGGCGCGGATCTCCTTGAGGAGGGAAAACCCGTCCCCCTCGGGCAGGAAGATGTCCAGGACCACCGCCTCGGCCCAAGGGAGAAGCTCCAGGGCCTCCTTGGGCCGGTCCACGGCCCGCACCTGGTGCCCTTCCAGGGAGAGGCCTAGCTCCAAGGCCTCCCGCACCCCGGGATCGTCCTCCACCACAAGCACCCTCATGCCGGATTCCGCCAAAGGGCCAGGGCCCGCACCGGGGCGTAGGCCTCCAAGGGGGCGAGGGCCTCCCCGGTCCTCAGGTCAATGCGGTGCACCCGGGGGCTTCCCCGCCGGGCGGCGTAGAGGATGCCCCCGAAGGGAAGAAGCTCCACCAAGCTCATGCGGTCCTCCCCTTCCAGAAGGGGAAGGGCGTAGGACCCCAAAAGGTTTCCGGAAAGGTCCAGCTCCCGCACCTTGCCCGCCTCGGTGTCGTAAAGGTAAAGCCTCTCCCCCGCCGCCCCCACGCCTCCCAGGAGCCTGAGCTCCTCGCTTTCCCTATGGCGGCGGAAGGCGTAGCGGGAAAGGTAGCGCCCGTCCAGGGAAAGGCGCTGCACCTGGCGGTTGCCGTAGTCCAGGACGAAGAGAAACTCCCCCGAGGCCACCAAGGCCTTGGGGTCTTGGAAGCTCCCCCGGCCCGGGCCGTGCCCCCCGAAGCGGGCCTGGTAGCGGCCCTCGAGGTCCAGGCGGGTGATGGTGGCCGTCTCCCCGTCCAGGACGAAGAGGCGCCGTCGGCCACGGCCAGGCCCAGGGGGAAGAGGAACTCCCCGGGCTTCATCCCGTAGGGACCGGTGGAAAGGAGAAGGGCCCCTTCGGGGAGGAAGCGGTGGAGCATCCGGGCCCCGTGCTCAAAGACGGAGACCCAGATCCCCCCCCTCGGGTCGGCGGCCACCGCCAGGGGCGGG
>BBBN01000398.1 GCA_001311585.1 Thermus sp. JCM 17653 | reverse complement strand
GCTCCTCCTTGACGTTGAGGCCGTCCACCACCACCTCCCCCTCCTGGAAGTCCTCCAGGCGGTTGACCGTGCGGATGAGGGTGCTCTTCCCCGAGCCCGAGGGGCCGATGATCACCAGCTTCTCCCCAGGGGCCACCTCCAGATGAATCCCCTTCAGGACGTGCAAGGGGCCAAACCACTTGTGCAGGTTGTGGATCTTGATGATGGGCTCCACCTCACCTCACCCCCAGGCCGAGGCCCCGCTCCAGAAGCCTTCCCAGGTAGGAAAAGCTCCCGCTCACCAGGAGGTAGACCAGGGCCAAGAAGAGGTAGACCTCCCGCTCCAGGCCCACGTTCTGGGGGTTGGCCAGGACGGCCCGGGCCATCCCCATGAGGTCCAGGAGGCCGATGAGGGCCACCAGGGAGGTGTCCTTGAAGAGGGCGATGTACTGGCCCACCAAAGCCGGCACCACCGCCCTCAGGGCCTGGGGGAGGATGACGTAGCGCACCGCTTGAAAAGGGGTGAGCCCCAGGCTGAAGGCCGCCTCCCACTGCCCCTTGGGCACGGCCTGCAACCCTCCCCGCACGTTCTCCGCCAGGTAGGCGGCGGCGAAGAGGGTGAAGGCCACCAGGGCCCGCACCACCTGGGGGAGGCGGACGCCTCCGGCAGGAAGAGGGGCACGGTCACGAAGGCCAGGAAGAGGAGGGAGACCAGGGGAACCCCGCGCACCCCCTCTATGAAGGCGATGGCGAGGAGGCGCAAAACGGGAAGCCGGGCCTGCCGCCCGAAGGCCAGGGCCACCCCCAGGGGGAAGGCGAGGAGCATGGCCACCCCGGAGAGCAGGAAGGAGAGGAGGAGGCCCCCCCAGAGGGTGGGGGGCCAGGGCAGGAGGAGGAGGCTGCCCAGAAGCCCGAGCAGGAAGAGGAGGCGGGGCCTGGGCACCCGGACCACCCGGAGGCCTCCCAGCCACCCGAGAAGCGCCAGGGCGAGGAAGCCCAGGAAGCCCACCACCCGGGGCAGGTGGTCCTTGGGCAGCTGGCCCACGAAGAAGTAGGGGAGGTTCTCCCCCACCACCCGCCACTCCGCCCTGAGGCCCCAGAGGAGGAGGGCCTGGCCCAGCCAGCCCAGGAAGGCCAGGAGGAGGAGGGAAAGGAGAGCGTTGCCCGGGGTCCCGAAGAGGGCCTTGAGAAGCCTCATAGCCGCCACCTCAGGCTACGCGCCGGTTATAGGTGTTGACGGCGGCGCTGATGCCGAGGCTCAGGGTCAGGTACACGGCCATGACCAGGAGGATGGCCTCGAGGCTCCGGCCCGACTGGTTGGCCACGGTGCTGTACACGGAGAAGAGGTCCGGGTAGCCCACCGCCACCCCCAGGGAGGTGTTCTTGGCCAGGTTCAGGTACTGGTTGGCGAGGGGCGGGACGGCGATGCGCACCGCCTGGGGCAAGACGATGAGGCGGAAGGCGTCCCGGCCCTCGAGGCCCAGGGCGTAGGCCGCCTCCCACTGCCCCTTGGGCACCGCCAGGATGGCCCCGCGGAAGACCTCGGCGATGAAGGCCGAGGTGTAGACCACCAGGCCGAAGAGAAGGGCGGCGAACTCGGGGGAGAGGAGGAGGCCCCCCCGGGTGCCAAAGGCCCCCTTCTCCGGGGCGCTGAGGACGAGGGGAGGGCCAAAGAGCGCCCAACCCA
>BBBN01000397.1 GCA_001311585.1 Thermus sp. JCM 17653 | reverse complement strand
GTCCGGGCGCACCGCCAGGGCCAAGGTGCCCTCCCAGGTGCTGGCCGCCTTGCGGTAGGCCTCGCTCTCGTTCAGCTTCCGGCAGTAGGCTTGGGCCCAATCCTCCCCAAAAAGCTGCATGGCTTCCTCCTTTGCACCGAGTATAAGCCTTTTGGGGTAGCCTGGGTAGGTGGTCTACCTCCTGGACCTTTCCGGGGTCTTTTGCGAGCCGTGGAGCCGCGCCTGCTCCGGCTTCTTTCCGAGGCCACCGGGGAGCCCCTCTTCTACCTCTCCCAAGCGTTTTACGACCTCCTACCCCGCCTCAAGGAGGAGGGCCCAGGGGTTTTGGAGGCCTTGTTCCCGGGGGCTTCCCGCCTCTACCCGAGGGCCTTTCAGAGGCGGGGCCAGGCCTTTTCGGAGCCCTTTTACCTGATTTCCGATCTCCCTCCTCCCGAGGGACTTACCGCCTTCCACCACCCGGACAAGCTCCAGGCCCTCCGCCGGGCCTTGGAGGCCTTGAGGCTTTCCCCGGAGGAAGCCCTCTACCTGGACGACAACCCCCTTTGGGTGGAGAGGGCCCGTGTTTGGGTGCGGGCGGAGCTCTTTTTGCCTTAGGCTTCTCCGGCCAGGGGTGCTTGGCGTAGCGGCGCATGAGCTCCTGGCGCACCCTGGGGTAGTGCTTCTCCCAGAAGCCTTTAGGTCCTGGGTCACCTGCACGGGCCTGCCCGCGGGGGAGAGGAGTTCCACCGCCACGGGAAGGCGCCCGCCCAGCACCTTGGGGGTCTCCTTGAGACCAAAGGCCTCCTGCACCCGGAGGGAGAGAAGGGGTGGGGCGTCTTCTCGGTAGAGGAGGCGCTTTTTCCTTCCGGAGGGCAAGGGGAGGTTCTCCGGGGCCAGGGCCTCCAGAAGGGCCCTCTTCTCCCCCAAAAGGGAGAGGAGGATCTCCTTCCAGGGAAGGGCCTTCAGGTCCTCCACCCCCCGCACCCCTTGCGCCCAGGGGAGGAGCCAGGAGAGGTCGGCCAGGAGGCTTTCCTCGGTGAGCTCGGGCACCTCCACGCCCTGGGCCCTAAGGAAGCGGAGGCGGAGGAGGACCTGCCGGGCCTCCTCGGAAAGGGGCAGGCCCTCCTTCAAGGCCTCCCTCAGGTGCTCCGCGGTGGGGCTTCCCGGCTCCACGGGTAGCCTCTCCAGGACCAGGGCCCCGAAGCGGCTTTCCAGATACCCCCGCAGCCGTCCTTCCTCCCAGCCCGTCCAGAGGACCACTTCCGCCCGCCTTAGGAGGTCTTCCCCGGGCAAGGGGGGCGAAGCGCTGGACCCACCCTTCCTTCTCCCCCAGTTCCGCCGCCACGGCCACCAGGTAGGGCGGGTTCTCGGGGTCCGCTAGACGCAAGGCCCGCCCCGTGGCCAGCCGGTAGCGGCCGGGCCCCACCCTCTCCGCCGCCCGGTCGGGGTAGGCGGCGAGGAGGAGGGCGCCTAAGGTCTCCGGTTCCGGGAGGCTCTCCAGAGGAGGTGTCCCGAGGCGCCTCCGCCAGAGGGCGGAAGCCCTTTCCACCCTTAGGAGGGGGCCCTGACCCCTCCTCCGGGCTTCCAGCAGGCTTTCCAGGTGGGGGAGGAGGTGGGCTTCTTCCAGGGGGCTTCCCTCCTCCAAGAGGGCCAGCAGGTCCGCCGCCAGGGGGAGGAGGCCCCGGGCCTCGGCC
>BBBN01000396.1 GCA_001311585.1 Thermus sp. JCM 17653 | reverse complement strand
CAGGAGGGTACATCGGCCAGGGACCTCCCCCCAAGCCCCGCCCTTCCGGCCCTTCCCTGGAGCCCCTTCCCTTGCCCGAGCGTCCCGAGCGCCTGAACGGGGTAGGTTCTCCGAAAGGCTCCGCCTTCTAAAGGGCCTGGTGGCGGAGGGGGACCACCTGGTCCTCTTCCCCGAGGTGAGCCTTTTGGAGTGCTTCCTGGCCTTTTTCCCCGAGGCCAGGGCCTACCACGGGGGGCTTTCCCCGAAGGAGCGGGAGGCCTTCTTTCAAAACCCCCAGGGCCTGGTCTTCGCCACCTACGGGGGGCTTCTCCTGCCCTTCACCCCCCGTTCTTTGGTGGTGGTGGAGGAGGGGAGCGAAAGCTATAAGCTCCCCTCGGGGAGCCGGGCCTTCCTTCCCCCTTTGGCCGAGCTTCGGGCCAGGCTCCTCAAGGTGCCCCTCACCTACCTCTCCCTGGTGCCGGCGGTGGAGGTGCTGGAGAAGCCCGGCCTCACCTTCCCTGTGCCCAGGCCGCGGGTCCTCCTCCTGGACCTCAGGCGGGAGAAAGGGTACCCCTTCGCGGGAAAGGCCCTGGCCCTTTTGAAGCAGGTGGAGGAGCGGGGAAGGCAGGCGGTGTCCTGGCGCCCCGGAAGGGGTACAGCGCCTTCCTCCTCTGCCCCGACTGCGGCTACAAGCCTTCCTGCCCCCACTGCGCCCTGCCTTTGCGTTACCACCGCCCAAGCCGCCTCCTCTGCCACCAGTGCGGCCACGAGGAGCCTCCGCCCCCTCTTTGCCCCCGGTGCCACTCCCCCCTTCTGGAGCCCAAGGGGCCCGGGCTGGAGTGGCTTTGAGGAGTTAAAGGCGCGCCTTTCCCTTCCCCTTTTCCGCTACGCCAAGGAGGCTAAGGATGACCTCTCCCCCCTCCTCCAGGAGCCCGGGGTGGTGGTGGGGACCACGGCCCTTCTCCGGGGGCCCACCCTGCCGGAGCTTGCCCTCGTCCTCCTGCCCTACGCCGACGGGTTTCTTTACGAGAGCGATTTCCGCGCGGCGGAGCGGTACCATCGGCTCCTTTGGGCCCTCACGGAGCTCAGGCCGGGAAGGCGCCCTCTCCTTGTCCTCCAGACCTACACCCCCGACCACCCCGCCCACCAGGGCCTTCTGGAGGGGAGCGTGGAGGCCTTCCCCTGGGCGGAAAAGGCCCTGCGGGAGGCTTTAGACTACCCCCCCAAGGTGCGCATGGTGAAGCTGGAGGTGCGCCACCGGCGGGAGGAGAGGGCCCTGGAGGCGGCCTTCGCCCTGAAGGCGGCCCTGGAGGGCGTGGCCGAGGAGGGGGAGGTCCTGGGCCCGGCCCCCGCCCCGGTTTCCCGGGTGAAGGGGTTTTACCTCTACCACCTGCTCCTCAAGGGGACCACCCAGCGCCTCGAGGCCCTCCTTTCCCACCTGGACCGGCGCAAGTTCCGGCTGGACCCCGACCCCCACCGCTTCGTGGGGCTTTTGGAGGACTGATGGAAGCTCGAGCCTGGATAGAGGTGGACCTCGGCGCTCTGGGGGAACTACCTCCTCCTGAGGGAAAAGGCCCGCGGGGAGGTCATCCCCGTCCTCAAGGCCGACGCCTACGGGCACGGGGCCCTGCCCCTGGCCCGCTTCCTGGAGGCCAGGGGCGTGGGGCGTTTCGCCGTGGCTACCCTGGCCGAG
>BBBN01000395.1 GCA_001311585.1 Thermus sp. JCM 17653 | reverse complement strand
AAGGGATTTTTCTCCTCTACAAGGCCCACTAAATTGGGCATGCATGCTTCCACCAAGGAGCAGTCCCGACAGCGGACATCGTTTACAGGTGGAGGGAGTTGAGCGGTCTGGAGGAGGGCTCGGACCTCTGCAACGACTTGCTCCACTAAAGCCCGCAGGTCAGGAGCAAAAACCACTTCGCGCCTTCGCCTCGAGGCCCGGTAAAAGAGCGCCCCTTTAGGTACCTCTATTCCCAACATCTCCTCTAGGCAAAGCGCTTGTGCGCACAGCTGAACCTCGTCTGCCCTGCGGGCCCGCCGAGGGCCCACCTTGTGCTCCACCGGGTAGGGCACGCCTTTGTGAAACTCCACCACGTCCGCCCGGCCTACCAAGCCCAAACGCTCGGAAAAAAAGGGGGAGGGCGTATTCCACCCTCACCCCTTCCCGTATTAACCCGTCCGGTAGGTCTACCCCTTCGTGGGCTTGGCGGCCTCTAAGGGTGTAGAGGTTGTCCTCCCAGATGCTCTCTACGTGAATCAGCGCGCACTGCCTGGGGCAGTAGACGAAGTGCTGTAGGGCGGAAATGGGGATGAGCTCATCCCACATGGGGTGGCAGGTCCTCGAGGTTCTCCGGCCGGACGAGCCACGCGAGGTAGACCCCGGGAAAACCGTGGGCCTCGAGGGAACCTTCCTTCGGCGCTCGGACCCGGTAGTCGGCGAAGCTGCGGGGAACCTCCGCTCCTTCCCGCCGCTCCACCTGTATGAGCCCAAAGAGGCGGTGGCAGGGGCGTTTCCCCTGGGATTCTCGTGGCTGAAAACCGCAAGGCCCCGAACCGCCATCTCACCCCGCGCCGCCGAGCGGTCCAGCTCAAAGAGGTTCTGCAAGGCTTCCCACAGGGCTTCCAGGTCTTCCGGCTGTACCCCCGTCTTCTCGGCCAAAAAGGGGTTGAAGAAGCCGTGGGCCCGGTAGAGGCCGTAGGGCACCAGGGGTTTCCGGCCCATCTCCGTTTCCTTCCTGGCCCGGTCCTCCTCCCGGGTGATGGCCACCCGGGTGATGGAAACCTCCAGGGGCGCTATTGGGTCCACGGAGCGGGCGAAGGTGAGCTGGACCGGGCCCCGTACCTGGCCCGCGTTGAGCCCTGTGCTGAGGACAGCTCCAAACATGCGGACGTCAAAATAGCGCTCCAGAAGCTTGGCCTGGGCCTTCTCCCGGTCTTTGTCCGTGATCGCTTGCTTCACGGCCTTAGCGAGTTCCTTGGCGAGTTTCCCCAGCTCGTCCTTCAAGGAAGCGGCAGCCTCTTCCTCAACCCCCAGGAGCTTGGCGATCTCCCTAGCGTCTGTGGCCTGGCCGCTGTAATAAAGGGTGTCGCCATCCCTACTGAAGCCGAGGTCAGCAAGACCGTCAAGGTGCTCCAGGAGATCTTTGTTGTCCATTTGTTTAGTGCTTAGCTTGAGCGACGCGGGCTGGATGCCCGCCTCCTGGAACCCCTGGAGGATAAGTTGGTTTAAGGCAACCTTGCTCTGGACGAAGATGGCGAAGGGGGGCTTCCCACAACGGGTCAGGGCAATGTAGTCGCGAATCTTCCGCTTGAGAGCCACGTCCGTGACCAGGCCATGCATGGTTTCTGGGTCTACCCTCGGCAAGTTGCCCGCGTCGGGGTCCCCGTTGGGGTTTCCGTCCCTCACGTCAAATACCTTCGTG
>BBBN01000394.1 GCA_001311585.1 Thermus sp. JCM 17653 | reverse complement strand
GGTGCGCCTTTTTCCTGGAGAACACCCACGAACCCACCCTGAGGCCCTCCGGGCCGTGCTGCAGGCCTACCCCGGGGAGCTCGGCTTCTGCTTTGACGCCGCCCACGCCCGGGTCTTCAGCCAGACTCCCGACCCCGGGCCTTGGCTTGCCCTCGGCCCCGAGCACCTTCACCTGAACGACACGGACGGGGTCTACGACCGCCACTGGGACCTGGGCCAGGGGGTGCTCCGCCACGAAGCTTGGCTCGGCCCCTACCTGGACCGGCCCCTGGTCCTCGAGGTGAGGGGAGGGCCAGAGGCCTCCCTCCGGGCCCTAAGGGAGATGGCTGGGACGGGGGGCGTTCCTGAGGGGAGGGAAGGGTGATTCGGTGCACATTTACCCTACGTGGGTAGGGTATATTTAAGAAGGGACGAAAGTCCCCACGTTAAAGGAGGGACCCATGAAGCGCAATATAGGACTACCCCTAGGATTGCTCCTCTTGGCCTTAGGCGGTGCCCAGGCCCAGGGCCTCTCCCTGGGCGAGCACCTGGTCCTGCGGGGCTACACCGGGCAAGCCTTTGGCAAGGCCATGGCCGAGGTCTTGGCCCTGAAGAGCGTCCACGTGCTCACCAACAACACCTCCATCTGTTCCGCCCTGGTGGGGGCCATGGGGGCGGGTTACCTGGACCCGGAGAACAAGCGGCGCATGGCGGTGACGGTCCTTGCCGCCCCCGCGGAGGTACCCCCCCTCTCCCTAAGGAGGAAGCCGTGGCCCTCATCTACGGCGGCCAGGCCACCCCGGAGACCAACTACGGCCTCACCCTGGGGTCTGCGGGCCCTGGCTCAGGCGGGCTACCCCGGAGCGATCTTCTTCCACCTTCGGGTCTGGGCCCCGGGCTTCGTGGCCAAGGCCGCTCAGGAGGACCCCAAGGTAGCCCAGTACCTGGCGGGTAAGGGCAACCTTTTCGCCGTGACCGCCGACCTCAACGCCAAGGTGGTGCGCCTGTGGCAGGTGGCGGTGAAGGACGGCAAGCAGAGCGCCGTGAAGGAGCTGGGCACCATCCCCCTAAACCCCGCCTGGGAGGACCTCCTCCGCCGCTCCCTTTGAAGGAAGCCCGCTCCATCCCCCGGGGGCCCTCCCCCGGGGGATGGGTTTTGGTACCGGGCGCTTCGGCCGGGGTCAGGCGCGGAGGCTCTTGCGGGCTTGCGCCATGATGCTTCCCTGACAGAGGTTCCCTAGAGTATGGGCCGTATGGCTTTGGCCCTAAGCAGAAGCCGCCGCCGGGGAGGAGGCGCTTCCTTTGAAGCTCTCCCCTTCCTCCTCCCCGCCTACGGCCTCTTCCTCCTCTTCATGGTCTTCCCGGTGCTGGAGGCCCTTTGGCTTTCCCTGCACCGGGAGAACCTCTTCGGGCGGGGCCGGGAGTGGGCGGGGCTGGGGAACTACCTCGAGGCCCTCTCCCGCCCAGAGCTTTGGAAAAGCGCCCTCCTCACCCTGAAGTTCGCCGCCATGGTGGTTCCCCTGGAACTCCTTCTGGGGCTCCTCGCTGCCCTCTTGGTCTACCGCTCCTACCCCGGGGTGGCCCTTTTCCGCACCCTCTTCTTCCTCACCACCGCCGTGCCCACCGCCGTGGCGGCCGTGGCCTGGGGCTGGTTCCTCCACCCCGTGGGCGGCTGGGCCAACCAGGTCCTGAAGGCCCTGGGG
>BBBN01000393.1 GCA_001311585.1 Thermus sp. JCM 17653 | reverse complement strand
CCTGCCCCGACGTGGCCGCCAAGCTTCAGGCGGACATGGCCAAGGCGGGCTTGAGGGCCCGGATCCGGGCCATCGCCAACGCCGAGCTCCTCGCCACCTACCGGGCCCAGAACCACCAGATGGTCCTGGCGGGCTGGAGCCCCGACTTCCCTGACCCCGACGGGAACGCCACCCCTTGGGCGGACTATAGCGCCCGCTCCTTGGCCTGGCGGAACAGCTACCAGGACGAGGTGGCCGCCCGTCTCGCCCGGCAGGCGGCCTTGGAGGCGGACACCAACAAGCGCAAGGCCCTCTACAAGGTCCTCACCGAGCGGGTGCTCCACCAGGGGCCTTACGCCGTCCTCTACCAGCCGGCCCAGCCCATCGCCCTCTCCGCCAAGGTGGAAGGTTCCTCAAGAACCCCATGATGTCCTCTCCCCTGTGGCAGGTGAGCAAGCAGCCGTAGCTCCCTTTTCCAGGCCCTCCCCATGGCTCCTACCTCCTCAAGCGCCTCGCCTACGTCCTCCTGGTGGGCCTGGGGATCACCTTCGTCACCTTCTTCGTCTCCCAGGTGATCCCCATAGACCCCGCCGTGGCCGCCCTGGGGGAGAACGCCCGCGAGGAGCAGATCCGGGAGTTCCGGGAGCGCTACGGCCTGGACCGGCCCCTCCTGGTCCAGTACGGCCTCTACCTGAAGCGCCTTCTAGAGCTGGACCTGGGCCGCTCCTTGCGCACGGGAAGGCCCGTGGCCGAGGACCTCATGGAGTTCTTTCCCGCCACCTTGGAGCTCGCCTTAAGCGCCTTCTTGGTGGCCCTTCTCCTGGGCCTTCCCGCGGGGATATGGGCGGCCCTCCGGCAAAACCGCCTCCCCGACCTCCTGGTGCGCCTCTTCGCCCTCCTTCTGGGCTCCACCCCTGTCTTCTTCCTGGCCATCCTCCTCTTGGACCTCCTCCACCGCAGGTTGGGCCTGCTGCCGGGCCCCGGACGGCTGGACCCCTTCCTCCTGCCTCCCCCTAGGGTCACGGGCGTGGTGAGCCTGGACGCCCTCCTGGCGGGGGACTGGGTGGCCTTTCGGGACGCCCTGGCCCACCTGGTCCTCCCCGCCCTGGTGTTGGGCTCGGCCTCGGCGGCCCTCCTCGCCCGCATGGCGCGGGCGGCCATGCTGGAGGTCCTTTCCCAGGACTACGTGCGCACCGCCTGGGCCAAGGGGCTTTCCGAGGGGCAGGTGGTCCTGCGCCACGCCCTCAAGAACGCCGCCCTGCCCGTGCTTACCTTCTTGGGGGGCTTCTTGGAAGCCTCCTCTCCGGGGCGGTCCTCACGGAGACCATCTTCTCCTGGCCCGGCCTCGGCCGCTACGTGACCCAGTCCGCCATCAGCCTGGACTTTCCCGCCGTCATGGGGGTCACCCTCCTGGTGGGGGTGGTCTACTCCCTCTTGAACCTGCTGGTGGACCTCCTCTACGCTCTCTTGGACCCGAGGATCCGCTATGCCTAAGCTCCTCCGCCGCTTCCTCCGCAACCCCGGGGCGGTTTTGGGCCTTCTCCTCCTCGCCGGGCTTTTCCTGGTGGCGGCCTTGGGGCCTGCCCTGGTGGGGGACCCCTTGGAGCAGAACCTCCTGGAAAGGCTGAAGCCCCCAAGTCCCGCCCACCCCTTGGGCACCGACCAGCTGGGCCGGGACGTCCTGGCCCGGGTGGTCCACGG
>BBBN01000392.1 GCA_001311585.1 Thermus sp. JCM 17653 | reverse complement strand
CTCGGCCACCCTTTCCGCGGTGGCCGGGTCCTTGAGGCCGTGGCCGGTGAGGGTGAGGACCACGGTGCTTTCCGGCTCTAGCCTCTCCTCCCGCAACAGCTTGAAGACCCCGGCCATGGCGGCGGCGCTGGCAGGCTCGCAGAAGATCCCTTCCTCCCGGGCCAGGTAGCGGTAGGCGAAGAGGATCTCCTCGTCCGTCACCGCCTCTATGAGCCCCCCCGACTCCTCCTTGGCCTGGACGGCCCCTTGCCAGCTGGCGGGGTTTCCGATGCGGATGGCGGTGGCGAGGGTTTCGGGGCGCTCCACCGGGCGGCCCAGGACCAAGGGGGCCGCCCCCGCCGCCTGGAAGCCGAGCATCCTGGAAGCCTTTGGGCCTTCCCCAGGGCGCGGTATTCCTTGTAGCCCATCCAGTGGGCGGTGATGTTCCCCGCGTTCCCCACGGGAAGGGCGTGGTAGTGGGGGGCGTCGCCGAGCTCGTCCACCACCTCAAAGGCCAGGGTCTTCTGGCCCTCGAGGCGGTGGGGGTTCACCGAGTTCACCAGGGCCACGGGGAAGGCCTCCGTGAGCTTTTGGGTGAGGCGGAGGGCGTCGTCAAAGTTCCCCTCCACCTGGACGATCCGCGCCCCGTGCACCAGGCTCTGGGCCACCTTGCCCAGGGCCACGTAGCCCGCGGGCAGGACCACGATGGCCAAAATCCCGGCCCTTGCGGCGTAGGCGGCGGCGCTGGCGGCGGTGTTCCCGGTGCTGGCGCAGGCGATGGCCTTCGCCCCAGCCTCCACCGCCTTGGAGACGGCGAGGGTCATGCCCCGGTCCTTGAAGCTTCCCGTGGGGTTTAGGCCCTCGTACTTGGCGTAGAGGCGGATGCCCTTCCTCCTGGCCTCCTCCGGCCCCTTCAGGGGGATGAGGGGGGTGGAGCCCTCGAGGAGGCTTACGACCGGCGTTTTCTCCGAGACCGGGAGGAGGTTCCGGTAGCGCTCTATGAGGGGCGGCCGCATGGCCCCATGCTCCGGCCTTAAGGCCCCGCCGTCAAGGGAGGAAAAGGCCCCGGGTTTCCAGGGCGAAGCCGGGAAGCTCGGGGTCTAAGGGCACCCGTTCCGGCCCCTGGTGGCCCTCCACCCCTCCCGGGCGGAAGACCTCCACCCGGGTCCAGGAGGACCACGAGGCGCACCCCGTTCGCCAGGTACCAGGCCGCCTTCTCCCGAAGCTCCTCGAGGCCCTGGCTCCTGGAGCGCACCTCAAACACCGCGTCCGGGGCCAGGGGAGGAAACCCTTCCCGCGCTTCTTGGGAGAGGGCCTGCTACCTCTCGCCCAGGAGGAAAGCGGCGTCCGGGGCGAGGACCGAGCCGTCGGGGAGTTTGAACCCTGTGGAGGCGTCAAAGACCACCCCCAGGCCCCGCGCCTCGTTCCACCGGTAAAGCTGTCCTAGGACGGCGGCGCCGATCCGCCCGCTTTCCCCGCCCGTGGGGGACACGGCTAGCCTCCCGTCGGCCAAGCGCTCAAACTGCCAGCCCGGGTTTCTCTCGGAAAGGAGGTGGAGCTCCTCATCGCTCACGGGGCGCAGAAGGTCCAGAAGGGGCACGCCCTCATTCTACCCGGGCCAGGGGCTTCCCTCCTCCAAAGGGGGCCGTCGGCCGGGGGGCGGGCAGGTGCCCCGGGGCCCCGGAGAGGAAGCGGAGGAGGTCGGCG
>BBBN01000391.1 GCA_001311585.1 Thermus sp. JCM 17653 | reverse complement strand
CACCAGAGCCACCCGCCCCGCCCCCCGGCAGGAGGGCCCAAGGCGCCCCGCCTCGGCCAGCGCCCGGTAGTAGAGGGCCTGGAAGGAGAGGTACTCCAGGCCCAAAAAGGCCCCTTCCCTGCCGAAAAGCTCCAGAACGTAAACGCGCTGGTGGGGCAGGCCCACCCACCACACCCGTCCCCGCTCCCGGAGGACCTCCAGGGCGTAGGTTAGGGCCAGCCGGGTCTTCCCCGAGGCGGGCGGGCCGCAAAGGGGATAGAGTCCGGGCCCCAAAGCGGGCTTCATACGAGGGGCATTGTACGCCGGGAAGCCGTCCCAGCGTTCCCCTTGGCGTGAATCCTTCGCCCAAGCCCAGGTACGGAAGCCCTGCGGGCCTTTTTGGCCGGGGCCCCCATGCCGGCTTGGGCCAGCACGGGGTGGTATCAAGGGCCCGGGGACAGGGGTAGGGGACGGAGGTCCTCCCCCAGGCGCACCACCCCCACCACCCGCCCCCGGTGGAGGACGAAGCAGTGGTACTCCCCCGGCAACGCCACCACCCGCCGGGCCAGGGAGAGTTCCCTCAGGAAGGGCAGGGGCCTCCGGGGAAGGGGCCTGCCCCGGGGAGGGCCCAGATGGGGGTAGGGCCGCCCCTCCTCCAGCGCCAGAAGAAGAAGGGGGCTCTCCCGCCCCAGGAGGACCAGGGTGGCCCGCCCCTCCCGGTAAAGGGCCAGGACCTCGAGGGTCCGCACCACCTCGGCGCAGCGGAGGAGCACGGCCTCCCCCGAAAACGGCCTAGGCTCCTCACCCAGGGCCAACCCCAGGAAAGGGAGGAGGAGCATAGGCCAGCGCACGGCTTAAACTTTATCCTTCGGGGCTCCCATGCTGGCGCAAGCTAAGTGCCCGCACGTTGTTTTCGCAACATGGGACGCCCGAAACAGGGTGAGGAGAAGGCTCTTTTGGGGTCCCCGCCGCGGCGAAAGCCGCGGTGGGGTGCTTAAGTGCCCCACCGCAGCGAAAGCCGCGGCCGGGTACTTAGAAGCCCCGCTCCGCCGAGATCAAGGCCAAGGCCGCCCGGGACAGCATCCGGGCCCGGCCGGGCTCCTCTTCCAGCCGTTTCTTGGCCTCGGCCACCAGGTCCTTCACCAAGCGGTCTTTGCCCCGGTAGTAGGCGAGCTCCTTCTCCGCCCGGTCCAGGGCGGCCTGGGCCCGATCCTTGTCTTTCCCACCCCGGCCCCTGGGGCCGAAGCCGTGGTGGGAGCCCATGCGGTCCTGGGACCGGGCCGGGAACTGGGGCTCCCCCATGGCCGCCCGGTAGAGGTGAAGAGCCGCCTGGGCCTCCCGCAGAGCCCTGAAGTAGTCCTTGGCCTGGTAGCTCTTCTCCGCCCGGGCCTTCACCGCCTGGGCCCACCCGAGGAGCTTTTTCTCCCCCGTGGCCCCCTGGGCCACGCTCTCTAGGCGGGCCAGGGCCGCCGCCGAGCGGGCCGCTTCCCGGTAGTCCACGTAGTCCACCTGCTGGGCCAGGGAGAGGCCCGCCACCAGAGCCAGCACGCCGATGACCGCTTTCTTCATCCCACATCACCTCCCAGGACCCATGCTAGCCCCCTTCCCCAAAGGGCGCACCGGGGGAAACCTTAAGGGAACCCAAAGGCAGGAAAAGCCCCACCGCCGCCCCCGGGCGGTTCTCCGCCCGCACCTTTCCCCCGTGG
>BBBN01000390.1 GCA_001311585.1 Thermus sp. JCM 17653 | reverse complement strand
CAGTACACTGAGGCGTTCCTCTTTTTTTTCTAAGTCGGGGGTGCGGCTGGGCGAGGACGGGATGCGATATGATGAAGATTGCCTGGGCCCGTTGGCCACGTTGCAGGTTTTTCTTGCCACAAGTCTACATAAGGTAAAGCAAAAATCCACGAATCCACGGAGCCCAGGCGGTTTTTTTAGAAGTGGATTGTGGTGTTGTTCGCGCCGGGGACTTAAGTCCCCGGCTCTAGCTTTAGCAAGAGCAGGAAAGAGTGGCTCCAAGTAATCCAAAGCGGTGGATGCTAGGAGATCGGGATGGGGAGCTTAGGTAAGAAAAAGAACTTGACATCATCCTTTTGCTAGGCTACCCTTAATGACGTATGAACAGAACACCCTCTGTCTCCCAGCTCGCCTCTCAAATGGCCCTCGAGGTTGTATGCCCCCTGCGCGTGGCCAACCCCAGCGGTCTGGTCCGCCCCCCGGTTTACTCGTTGGACGAGGGCCCCTTCGCCCCTCTCCTCCAGACCCGGTACCTGCAGGGCCAGGAGGTGAGCACTGTGTTGCTGGACTCGGTGGAGAGCCAGGCCAATCGCCAGGAGGCCCTTCTCTACCGCCATGTTCCCCTCCCCGACCTTCAGGTGGAGCTTTTTGACGGCCGCCGGGTGTCCCAATACGAGGCGCCAGGCCGGATCCTGGACGCCCTCTTCCGCGAGACCGATTGGAACGGGACGCCCTTCCACCAGACCCGCCTTTTCCAGGAAATTGCCAGGGGCGGGGAGTCGGCGGAGCGGGCCCTTTTCCGCCATTCCCCCCTCACCCTGGTCTACGGGGGCTGGCTCTCGTACGGCGACATACCCGCAGAGATGGCCCCTAAGTGGCCGAGGTTAGTGGCCCTGGAGATTCTGGGCCTCGACCCGAAGCCGGCCCACCGCACCAGCTCCAGGTTGGACCCTCTAAGCCTACCCGGGAACCTCACCGAGTTACCCGAAGCCATCGCCAAAGCCTTGGCCGAACAGAAAAAAAAGGGCCGGCTTTCGGAGGCGGGCCTGGGTCGCCTTCCTCCCACGGTGAGCCCGCTTGACGTGGCGGTTAGGGGAGCGGTCCTGGCGGGGGCGGTCTCCCTGGTGGGCTTCAGGAACCTGCGCCTGCCCCAGGAGGCCCGGGAGGTCCTTTTGGCCCTCGCCCTGCTGGGTCTCGCCCTGCAGCACCGGGAGGGGTACCGGCTGCGCTCGGGGGCCGACCTGATACCTGAGGAAGCGGCCCCGCTTAAGGTGAAGGCACTGCCCTCTGGGGAGGTGTTTGCCCTCGAGGTGGAGCCCCTGAGGGAGGAACTGGACCAGCGCCTAGAACGGCTTCCCGAGGACCTGCGCTGGCCCACGAAGCCCATCGTTCTGCGGGCTAACGAAAGCCTGAACGAACTTTACCAAAAGGCCCTCCTGGCAAAACGGAGCGGGCCAAGCTCAAGCGGGAGAGGGAGGAATAGGTGTACCTGGCCTTTTTCGTGCGCTACGCCGTGGAGGCCCACCGGGGCAAGGGCCCCCGGGGACGGGAGTTTCCTCCCCACGAGGTGCGCCTGCGGGCGGCCCTGGTGCGGTCGTGGGCCCTGGAGGGGAAGCCCCCTTGGGCCACGGAGGCCCTGGAGTGGCTGGAGACCCTGCCTCCCCCTTTGGTCCTGGCGCCTAAGGTTCCCGAGGCGCACTGGCGGAGCTGGGTGG
>BBBN01000389.1 GCA_001311585.1 Thermus sp. JCM 17653 | reverse complement strand
CGGGCTCGCTCCCCACGAACTGCACCGCTCGCACCTCGGGGTGGGCCACCAGGGCCTCCGCCGCCTCCTTCCCCCCGTGCACCAGGTTCAGGACCCCCTCGGGAAAGCCCGCCTCCAGAAAGAGCTCCGCCAGGCGCACCGCCCCTAAAGGGGTCCTCTCCGAGGGCTTGAGGACGAAGGTGTTCCCCGCCACCACGGCGATGGGGAACATCCAGAGGGGGATCATCACCGGGAAGTTGAAGGGGGGGAGGCCCGCCACGACCCCTAAGGGGAAGTGGAAGAGGTTCTGGTCCACGCCCCCCGTGACCTCGCGGAGGGTGCGCCCCTGGAGGAGGGTGGGGGCGGAGAGGGCGAAGTCCACCACCTCTATCCCCCTCCGCACCTCCCCCCGGGCCTCCTCCAGGGTCTTGCCGTGGTGCAGGGTGACGAGGCGGGCGAGCTCCTCAAAGTGCCGCTCCAGAAGCTCCTTGAAGCGGAACATGAGGCGGACCCGCTCCAGGAGGGGGGTGGCGCTCCAGCTGGGAAAGGCCCGGACCGCCGCCTCCACCGCCTGGTCCACCTCTTCCTTCCCCGAGAGGGGCACCTCCTCCAGAACCTCCCCCGTGGCCGGGTTGTACACCGGCAGGGCCGGACGGGACACCGCCTTCCACTCGCCCCCGATTAGGTTCTTGAGCATATCCCCCTCGAACCCCTAGCGGATGCCTTTCTTGGTCAGGTCGATGACTTGGCGGGCATTCTCAGGCGTGACAAAACCAGGTCCGGTGAGGATGATGTCGTTGGCAGGAAGAAGCCCGTAGCGCTTGTACAAGGTCAGGACGACGATGGGCAGGTACCCTTGCAGGTACTGCTGCTGGTCCACGGCAAAGTCCATCTGCTTGTTGGCCAGGGCCTCGAGCACCGCGGTGGAGAGGTCAAAGGTAGCGAAGCGAACCTTACCCAGCCGCCCCGTCTGCTGCAACGCCTGAAGGCAGGTTCGGCGCCCACGGGCCCCAGGGTCAACACTCCTTCCACCTGGGGGTTGCGCTGCAAAAAGTTGGCGATGGCATTTCGCGCCTCGGTGAAATCGGCCTTCACCGCCAGGATCTCCACCTTTCCCCCCAAGCCGTCGGCGAACCCCTTGCAGCGCTGGTCCAGCCCTACATTGCCCACCTCGTGGTTCACGCAAACGGCGGTCTTCACCCCCAAGGCCCTCATCCTCTCCCCGGCCCCCTTTCCTGCGATGTACTCCTCCTGACCCACGTGCATGAGGACCCCGAGGCGCTTGAAGACGTCGGCACCCGAGTTGATGGAGATCACGGGAATCCCTGCGCGGACGGCTGCTTGAATGGACCGCCCTAGGGCGTTAGCGTCGGGGATGGACACCACCAGGCCATCCGGCTTCGCCGCCACGGCCGCATCGATGAGCTGGGCCATGCGCACCATATCGAAGGTTTGCGGAGCGCGGTACTCCACGCGCACCCCAAGCTCCTTGGCCGCCTGGTCCACGCCGTTCTTTACCACGGACCAGAAGGGGTCCGATGCTTGGCCGTGGGTGACCACGATAATGCGAACCTGCTGCCCCAGGCCCAGCCCGGATACCCCCAACGCCAAAAGCCCTAACAACACCTTCAGCCACCGAGCCATAGCTTACCCCCTTTGGTTCTTTTGTATCGTAAGGTTGAAGCTTACGGTTTGTCAATATCTGGGGGGCTTGCCTCTCTGATCC
>BBBN01000388.1 GCA_001311585.1 Thermus sp. JCM 17653 | reverse complement strand
CCCGCGAGGAGCCCCCCGCCCCCACGGGGGCGAGGACGGCCTCGGGGAAGATCCCCATCCGCCCCGCCTGGGCCAGAAGCTCAAGCCCCGCCGTCCCCTGCCCGGCGATGACCAAGGGGTCGTCAAAGGGTGGATGAGGGCGTAGCCCGTTTCTTCCTGGAGGGCCTGGGCCACCTCCTCCCGGTTCTTGGCCGTCACCCCTCGGTCCACCACCTCCGCCCCGTAGGCCCGGGCGCAGGCCTTCTTGTAGGGGCTTGCCTCCTCGGGCATGACCACCAGGGCCTTCACCCCCAGCACCTTGGCGGCGTAGGCCACCCCCTGGGCGTGGTTCCCGCTGGAGACGGCGAGAAGCCCCTTGGGGCCTTCCAGGGTGAGGGCCTTGGAAAGCGCCCCCCGGGCCTTGAAGCTCCCCGTCTTTTGCAGGTGCTCGGCCTTGAGGAGGAGGCGCTTGCCCAAAAGCTCCTCCAGGAGGCGAGAGGTGAGGAGGGGGGTGCGGTGGGTGTAGGGGGCGATGCGCCGGAAGGCGGCGTAGATCTCGGCCAGTTCCATGCCCCCATCTTGCCAGGTGGACACCCTGGCCTTCCCGCGCTAAAGTGGGAGGGGTATGGACTTCCTCTACACCCTGGTCATCCTCCTTTACCTCGGCGTGGCGGGGCTTTTGGTCTACCTGGTCCTGGTGCAGGAGCCCAAGCAAGGGGCGGGGGACCTCATGGGGGGCTCGGCCGACCTCTTCTCCGCCCGGGGGGTTACGGGCGGGCTTTACCGCCTCACCGTCATCCTGGGGGCGGTCTTCGCCCTCTTGGCCCTCCTTATCGGCCTCTGGCCCCGTTGACAAGAAGCCTTCCCCCCGGTACCATAGGCGTTGCCTGGGGCCGTGGCGCAGTTGGGAGCGCGCCTCAATGGCATTGAGGAGGTCAGGGGTTCGAATCCCCTCGGCTCCACCAGAAAAGCCCCCCGCAAGGGGGGCTTCGGCTTGCGGGAGGCCCGGGGTTTGGGTATAGTGAAAGACCGGTAGGGCCCAAGGGCCCAAAGGGGAGGCCATGTTCGCGATCGTCAAGACAGGTGGAAAGCAATACCGGGTGGAGCCTGGCCTGAAGCTGAGGGTGGAGAAGCTTGCGGCCGAGCCCGGGAGCCAGGTGGAGCTTCCCGTCCTCCTCCTGGGGGGCGAGAAGACGGCGGTGGGGGTTCCTTATGTGGAAGGCGCCAAGGTGGTGGCCGAGGTCTTGGGCCACGGCAGGGGCAAGAAGATCACCATCGCCAAGTTCAAGGCCAAGGTGCAGTACCGCCGCAAGAAGGGGCACCGCCAGCCCTACACCGAGCTCCTCATCAAGGAAATCCAGGGGTGAGCCATGGCGCACAAAAAGGGACTTGGTTCCACGAAAAACGGCCGTGACTCCCAGTCCAAGCGCCTGGGAGTGAAACGCTTTGGCGGTCAGGTGGTGCGGGCGGGCCACATCCTGGTCCGCCAGCGGGGAACCCGCTTTAAGCCGGGTAAGAACGTGGGCATGGGCCGGGACTTCACCCTCTTCGCCCTGGTGGACGGGGTGGTGGAGTTCCAGGACAAGGGGCGCTTAGGCCGCTACGTGCACGTGCGCCCCTTGAGCTAAGGGGCCTTGGCCTTTCAGGACGTTCTCCATATCACCGTCGCCGCCGGCCGGGGTGGCGACGGCGCCGTTTCCTTCCGCCGCGAGAAGTTCGTGCCCAAGGGGGG
>BBBN01000387.1 GCA_001311585.1 Thermus sp. JCM 17653 | reverse complement strand
CCTCCTCATGCCCCTCCACGCCCTGGGGGGGCTTAAGGAAAGGCTTTTGGAACAGTTCCCTCCGGAAACCCCCCTCGCCCTCCTCGCCCGGGTGGGCTGGCCGGGGGAGGCGGTGCGGCTGGGCCGTGTGAAAGACCTCCCGGGCCTCGGGGAAGGCCTCCCCTCCCCGGCCCTCCTGGTGGTGGGAGAGGTGGTGGGGCTTTATGGCGAACTCCTGGGAAGCAGCGGCCTTTAGCGAGGCGGAAAAGGAGGCCGTCTACCGGGTCCTCTTTACCCGCCGAGACATCCGCCACTTCCGACCGGACCCCATCCCCGAGGAGATTTTGGAAAGGCTTTACCAGGCTTTCCACGCCGCCCCCAGCGTGGGGCTCACCCAACCCTGGGCCATCGTGGAGATCCGGAAAAGGGCGACCAAGGAAAAGGTCTTCGCTTCCTACCAGAAGGTCCGGGCCAGGGAAAGGGCGCTTTTTGAGGGCAAGGAACGGCAAGTCTACGACCGCCTGCGCCTTGAGGGCCTCCTCGAGGCCCCCCTGCACCTCGCGGTCTTCCAAAGACCCGTCGCGAGAAGCCTCGGCCACCACACCATGCCCGAGACCCTCGCCTACTCCGTGGTGCTGGCCGTGGGCAACCTCTGGATCGCTGCCCGGGCCGAAGGGATCGGGGTGGGGTGGGTGAGCATTCTGCACCCGGAAGAGGTGGAAAGGCTCCTAGGGCTCCGCCGGGCTACCGGCTTTTGGCCTACCTCTGCCTGGGATACCCCAGGGCCTGGCCGGAGGAGCCCCTTCTGCAACGCGCAGGCTGGCGCCCGGGAGGACCTCTTCTCCGCTACCAGGAGCGTTTCCCGTGAGCCTCCTCCTCGCCCTCCTCCTGGACGCCCTCTTCGGGGAGCCCCCCTCGAGGCTCCACCCCGTGGTCTGGATGGGGCGGTACCTCGCCTGGGCCTGGGCCCGGGTGCGGGGCCTCTGGTCCGGGGCCTTCTACTGGGCCCTGGGGGCCCTTCTCTTCACCCTACCCGCCCTCCTCCTGGACCTCCTCCTGAGGCCCTTGGCCTGGGGCTGGGCGCTCCTCGGCCTCCTCCTCAAGCCCCTCTTCAGCCTGAGAATGCTCCTCTTGGAGGTCTTTGAGGTGGAGAAGGCCCTGGGGGAGGGCCTCGAGGCGGCTAGAAGGCGCCTTGCCCGCATCGTGAGCCGAAATACGGCAGACCTCTCCGAGGAGGAGGTGCGGGAGGCCGCCCTGGAGAGCTCGCGGAGAACCTCTCGGATAGCTTGGTAGCCCCCCTCCTCTACTACGCCCTCCTGGGCCTCGGGGGGGCCGCCCTCTACCGCTACGCCAACACCGCCGACGCCATGTGGGGCTACCCGGAGCACGGGGCAAAGGGGGCCTTCGCCGCCCGGATGGACGACCTCCTAAACCTCCTCCCCGCACGCCTGGCCGGGCTTCTCCTCTGCCCCCCAGGCTTTGGGGAAGGCTTTTGCAGGAGGCCCGCAAGACCCCTTCCCCCAACGCGGGCTTCCCCATGGCCGCCCTGGCCTTGAGGCTCGGGGTGCGCCTGAGGAAGCGGGGCGCCTACGCCCTAAACCCCCTCGCCCCCTCTCCCGAGGCAAAGCACACCCGGAAAGCCTCTGGCTCGTGGGGGGCCTGGGCTACGGGGTGGGGCTTCTCCTCGCGGCGGCCACGGGGCTTTGGTAGCCTTTGAAGGTGGGCGCCTTCG
>BBBN01000386.1 GCA_001311585.1 Thermus sp. JCM 17653 | reverse complement strand
GGTAGAGGGTGGGGCCTTCGGGGGCGCCTTGGGGAACGGCAAGGCGCACCCGGACCTCCCTGCCGAGGTGGCGCCCAGGAGGCGGAAAAGCCTCTCCAGGGCGGGAAGCCTGGGGTAGTCCACCCCCAGGCGCCTGAGGCCGAAGGCGGCCTCGTCGTCCAGGGGGAGGGCGTCTTCCCCAAGGAGCTGGGCCGAGAAGGTAGGGGGAAGGCCCTGAAGGCGGGCGAACCCCCGGGAGGAACCTCCACCTCCCGCACCCTCCCCTCCACCTCTACCCGGGCGCGGAGGACCCTGGGGGCGCTGTTGCCCAAGGCCAGAAACCCTGGGGCCACGGCCACGAGGCCCAGGTTTTCCCCGGGGCTTCCTACCCCCAGGTACCCCTCCACCCCGGGGGGTGGGGGGCCGTCCGTGGCCACCACCACCGGGGCCTTGAGGAGCCTCCTCCCCAAGGCGATGGCCGCCTCCAGGTCCGCCCTGTGGTCTTTGGCCTCCAAGGCGAGGAGCCTTTCCCTCAGGGCCACCCCCGGCGTGGGGCCATAGGCCTCCGGCCTTTCCCCGGCCCGTACCAAGACCGCTTCCGGAGCCCTTTCCAAAAGGGGGAGGAGCCTTTCCTTGGCCAGGTCCAGCCGGGTTCCTTTTCCTTCCCGGGCGGCCATGCTGGCCGAGGCGTCCACCACCAGGACCAGGGGAGGAGGCCCCAGGGGGGGGTCCTCCAGGGCCAGGACCATGAGGGCTGCCCCCAGGAGGAGGAGAAAAAGCCTCAGGTCCAGCCGCGGCCGGAAGCGCCTGGCCCTTCCTCGCTTCCAAAGCCACACCCCGGCCCAGGGCCTTGGCCTTGGGGCGCGCCTCCGGTAGAGGAGGTAGACCAGAAGGAGGACGGGAAGAAGGAGCCAGAGCACCTGTCCTCAGGCTACCCCTGCTAGAGTGAAGGCAGTGTGGGTCTTGGGGATCGATACCTCCTGCGACGACACCGGGGTGGGCCTGGTGGAAGACGGCCAGGTGCGGGTCAACCTGGTGGCGAGCCAGGTGCGCCTGCACCAGGCCTTTGGGGCGTGGTGCCGGAGCTGGCAAGCCGCGAGCACCTGAAGGCCCTCCCCCTCCTGGTGGAAAGGGCCTTGACCGAGGCGGGCCTTAGGCCCAAGGACCTAGGCCTCATCGCCGCCACCCGGGGCCCCGGCTCATCGGGGCCCTCCTTGTGGGGTACGCCTACGCCAAGGGGATGGCCTGGGCCTGGAAAGGCCCTTTTACGCCGTCCACCACCTCGAGGGCCACATCGCCGCCGCCTGGCCCGAGGGGCTAAGGCCCCCCTTCCTCGCCCTGGTGGCCTCCGGGGGCCACACCCACCTCTACGAGGTCCTGGACCTCGGCCGCTACCGCCTCCTCGGGGCCACCCGGGACGACGCCGCCGGGGAGGCTTTTGACAAGGTGGCGAGGCTTCTCGGCCTGGGCTTCCCCGGGGGACCCGAGGTGGAGCGCCTGGCGGAGGAGGCCGAGGAGGCCGTTCCCTTCCCCGTGCCCCTAAGGGGCCAGGAGGGGTACGACTTCAGCTTCTCCGGCCTCAAGACGAGGGCCCTCCATCTGGTGGAGAAGGGCTTTCCCAAGGCCGCCCTGGCCAAGGGCTTCCAGGAGGCGGCCATCGCCCACCTGGCCGAGGTGGTCCTGAGGCGGCGGAGGACACGGGCCACCGGGTCCTCCTGGTGGCCGGGGGGGTGGCGGCG
>BBBN01000385.1 GCA_001311585.1 Thermus sp. JCM 17653 | reverse complement strand
CCCGTCCCCCCCGGTGCCCACGATGTCCAAGAGGGGGCGCCGGTTCACCCTTAGGGGCCTCGCCGCTTCCCGCATGGCCTTGGCCATGGCGGCGATCTCGTGGGGCCTCTCCCCCCGCAGGCTCATGGCCGCAAGAAGCCCCGCCGCCCGCACCGGGGAGACCTCCCCCGCCATCAGGGCCCGCATGACCTCGTAGGCCTCCCCCTCGGTCAGAACCTCGCCCATAATGGCCTTCTTCACCGCGTCCATGGGTCCTCCAGAAAGTTCTTGAGGATGAGTTTACCCGCCTCCGTGAGGTAGCTTTCCGGGTGGAACTGCACCCCGTGGGTGGGGTAGTCCCGGTGGCGGAAGCCATCACCGTCCGCCCCCCCGCCTCCTCCGCCCAGGCGTTCACCACGAGGGCCTCCGGCACCTCCGCCACCGCCAGGGAGTGGTAGCGGGTGGCGGGGAAGGGGCTATCTAGCCCCCGGAAGACCCCGGTGCCGTCGTGGTGAATGGGGCTCACCTTGCCGTGCATGAGAACGGGGGCGGGGACCACCCTCCCCCCGAAGGCCGCCCCGATGGCCTGGTGCCCCAGGCAGACCCCCAGGATGGGGTAGCGGGGGGCGTAGCGCTGGACCAGGGGGATGGAAAGCCCCGCCTCAAAGGGGGTGCAGGGCCCGGGGCTTATCAGGATCCGGTCCGGGTCCAAGGCCTCCACCTCTTCCAGAAGGAAGCGGTCGTTCCGCCACACGATGGGCTCCGCCCCAAGCTCCCCCAGGTACTGCACCAGGTTGTAGGTGAAGCTGTCGTAGTTGTCCACCACCAAGACCCTCATAACCGTCCTCTCCTGCGCTCCGTCAACAGCCACGCCTACCAGGGGCCCCTGCCGGCATGGGGTGGGATCATAGCCCCTCCTCCGCCATCTCCACCGCCTTAAGGAGCGCCCGCGCCTTGTTCCAGCACTCCTCGTACTCCCTTTCCGGCACCGAGTCCGCCACGATCCCCGCCCCCGCCTGGACGTGCATCCGCCCGTCCGCCACCACAAAGGTGCGCAAGGTGAGGGCCATGTCCATGGCCCCGTCGTAGGCCAGGTAGCCGAAGCTTCCCCCGTAGGGCCCACGGCGGTGGGGCTCCAGCTCCTCAATGATCTCCATGGCCCGGATCTTCGGGGCCCCGGAGACCGTCCCCATGGGCAGCACGCTGGCCAGGGCGTCCAAGGGCGTCTTCCCCTCGGCCAGAACCCCTTCCACCGTGGAGACCAGGTGCATCACGTGGGAGTAGTGCTCCACGTGGAGGGGCTCGAGGACCCGCACCGTGCCGAAGGCCGAAACCCGGCCGATGTCGTTCCGGGAAAGGTCCAAAAGCATCACGTGCTCCGCGACCTCCTTCTCGTCCTTAAGGAGTTCCTCGGCAAGCCTTCTGTCCTCCTCCTCGTCCTTCCCCCTCGGCCTCGTGCCCGCGATGGGCCGGGTGATCACTTTCTTGCCATCCGAGCGCAGGAGGCTTTCCGGGCTCGCCGAGACCAAAACCACCTCCCCCAGGTCCAGGTAGCCCATATAGGGGCTCGGGTTCACGCTCCTCAGGGCCCGGTAGAGGGCGAAGGGGTGGACGGTGAGGGGGGAGGAGAGCCTCAAGGAGAGGACCACCTGGAAGATGTCCCCCGCCCGGATGTAGTCCAGGGCCCTCCTCACCGCCTCCAGGTAGGCCTCCCGGGAAAAGTCCTCCTGGAAGCGGGCCCT
>BBBN01000384.1 GCA_001311585.1 Thermus sp. JCM 17653 | reverse complement strand
CACCAGCAAGGCTCCCTCCCGCCTTAAGGCCAAGGTGTCCGCCGCCAGGAGGGAAAGGGCGGCGGTGCGCCTCCTTGTGAGCTCCTCCCCGGTAGGTGGAAGACCTGGCCGTCCGCAAGGCGCTTCACCCAGACCTGGGCCTGGACCGCGGGGGTTTTGCGGGGTTCCACCGTTACCAGCTTGCAAAGGGCAAGCTCGGAGTCGGCGGCGGGCATCACCAAAAAGCTACCTCCGGGGATGGGGAGGACCTCGCGCCTGGGGGCCACCGCCCCCTGGAGGAGCACCTTGCGGATGGCCTCGGCCAGTTCCCGATAGGTGGGCATACCCCTAGAATGCCCCACATGGAGGCCCTCCTCAACACCGTGGTCCCCGTGGCCCTGGTGGTGGCTTCCGGCTATCTCCTGGGAAAGCGCCTTCCCATGGACCTCACCACCCTAAGCCGCCTCACCCTGTACCTCCTGGTGCCCGCCCTCATCCTGGACAGCATGTACCGGGCGGAGTACTCCCGGGAGGGGCTTCTGGGGCTCACCCTGGGCTTCGCCCTCACCTACGGGGTCCTCTACCTGGCCATCCAGGCCACCGCCCGGCTCCTTGGCCTCTCCCAGGAGCCGCCAAAGGGCTTCTCGTCTGCAGCCTCTTTCCCAACTCCGGGAACATGGGCCTTTCCCTCACCTTCTTCGCCCTGGGGGAGGAGGGCCTGAGGCGGGCCGTGGTCTACTTCGTCCTCTCCAGCGTGGTGATGTTCGGCCTGGGGCCGGCCTTCATCCGGGGAGGGAGCCTGAGGGAAGGCCTTCTCTTCACCCTGCGCCTGCCCCTCTTCTACGCCCTGTTTCTGGGCCTCCTCCTCAGGGCCCTAGGCCTCGCCCTTCCCTTCCGCCTGGACGAGGGGATAAGCTCATGGGCCAGGCGGCCATCCCCGTCCTCCTCCTCACCCTGGGGATGCAGATGGCGAAGACCCCCTTCCAGATCGGCTCCTTTGAGGGCACGGCCAGCGCCCTAAGGCTCCTCCTCGCCCCCCTGGTGGCCTACGGGGTGGGGGCCCTCCTCGGCCTTCCCCGGCTGGAGCACCAGGTCCTCGTCCTCCAGTCCGCCACCCCGGTGGCGGTGAACGCCTTTCTCCTCACCAAGGAGTTCGGCGGGGACGCCCTAAGGGTGGCCCGGAGCGTGGTGGTCTCCACCTTCTTGGCCTTCCTAACGGTCCCCCTGGTCCTTTACCTCCTCGGGGTCGGGTAGCCAGGGGGTGCCCAGGTCCACCTGGAAGAGGGGCCTCCCCTCCCACAGGCCCAAAAGCCGGTGGTACCCGTCTTCCAGGGGAAAGCGGGCCTCATAGGTTCCAGGACCCTCCAGGAAGAGGGCCTTTTCCTGGAGGAGGGCCTCCTCCCGGAACCACTTGAGGTGGAGGTAGCCGGGGCGGGGAAGCCTTTCCACCTGGAGGAGGAGCCTGGCCTCCCCCCCTTCCGGGAAAAGCCGCGCCACCACGAAGGGCTGCTCCGGGGGAGGGGCCTCCCCGGGTCCAGGGGCAAGAAGGTATAGCGGCAGGCGGCGAGGAGGGGGAGGAGGAGAAGGAAAAGCCTCACCTTCCCTCCCCGGCGGTAGAGAGGGCGAGGAGGGCCAGGGCGGCGGTCTCCGCCCGCAGGATGCGCCTTCCCAGGGTCACGGGGGTGAAGCCCCGCGCCTCCAAGAGGGCCACCTCCTCCTCGGCGAACCCCCTTCCGGCCCCACGGCGAGGGCGAGG
>BBBN01000383.1 GCA_001311585.1 Thermus sp. JCM 17653 | reverse complement strand
AATGGTACTGGGACCGCAGGGTCCCGGAAGAGTAGGTCGGTGCGGGGGATTTTCCTTCGCGGGAGTAGCTCAGTCGGTAGAGCACGACCTTGCCAAGGTCGGGGTCGCGGGTTCAAGTCCCGTCTCCCGCTCCAATAACCCACCCCCAGGTCTAAACCTGGGGGGATTTTTTTTGGGCCAGGCTCATCTCCCACCGCCGCAGGTCCCGGCTTCCTCTTCCGTCCCCTCGTGCCTCCCGTGCGCGTGGAAGCGGTTTACGTGAACCATAAGTGGAAGTTTTGAGCCGGGGTAGTATACTGCCCCCAAGGGGGCCAGCATGAAGCTTTTGGACAACTATGGGCGCGTCATCAAGGACCTCCGCATCTCCATCACCCCTCGGTGCAACCTGCACTGCCTTTATTGCCACCCCTTGGGCCTGGAGATGGCCGAGCCCCCCGGCACCCTTACCGTAGAGGAGGTGGACCACTTCCTCGAGGCCGCCTCCCTCCTCGGCCTCTCCGCCGTCCGCTTCACCGGGGGGGAACCCCTGGTGCGCAAGGAGCTTCCCCGGATGATCGAACGGGCCCGGAGCAAGGAGGGCATTGAGGACGTGGCCATCACCACCAACGGCCTCCTCTTCGCCAAGCGGGCCAAGGAGCTGGTGGAGGCGGGGTTAAACCGGGTCAACATCTCCCTGGACGCCCTCACCCCCGAGGTCTTCGCCCACATCACCCGGGGAGGAAAGGTGGAAAGGGTCCTCGAGGCCATGGAGACCGCCCTGGAGCTCGGCCTCCACCCGGTGAAGCTCAACGCCGTGGTGATCCGGGGGATGAACGAGGAAGAGGTGGTGCCCCTGGCGGCCCTTTCCCTGGACCGCCCCCTCCACGTGCGCTTCATCGAGTACATGCACCTGGACAACTCCGACCCCGAGGAGTACCGCCGCCGCTTTGTGCCGGGAAAGGAGACCCGGGCCCGGATTGAAGCGGTCTACGGCCCCCTGGAGGCCATCTCCCACGACCCCACCTCCCCGGCGCGGGTCTTCAAGATCCCCGGGGCCCAAGGCACCGTGGGCTTCATCAACCCGGTGACGGAGCCCTTCTGCTCCCACTGCTCCAGGCTCCGCCTCACCTCCGACAAAAAGCTCCGGCCTTGCTTCTTACGGACCTGGAGATGGACATCGCCTGGGCCTTCGCCGCCCCCGAGCCGGTGGAAGCCCTGGTGGACGCCATCCTTATCGCCACCAACCGCAAGCCCGCCTTCGGCAACACCCTGCCCACCCTGCGCAAGCGGGTCATGCTGGGGATCGGCGGATAGCCTGCAAGGTAGCCAGAATCACCAAGGACGCGCCCAAAACCCCCGTGAAGCCCAGGCGCTCGCCCAGGAGAATCCAGGCGAAGAGGGTGGCCCAGACGGGCTCGAGGGTGTAAAGCACCGCCGCCTGGGGCGCGGGAACGTACTTCTGCCCCCAGGTCTGAAGCCAGGTGGTGAGGGCCGTGGCCACCGCCCCCAGGTAGAGCACCGCCCCCCAGGGAACCTCCCAGGAGAAGCCCCCTTCCCCAAGGGCCCAGGGCCAGGCCAGAAGGGCTGTCCCCACCACCTGGACCGCGGTGAGGGGCAGGGAGGGGAAGGCCTTGGCGTGGACCTCGAGGCGGACGATGTAAAGGGCGTAGGTCACCGCCGTGGCCAGGGTCCAAAGGTCCCCCACGTTGAGGGGAGGCTGCTTGGGGTCATAGGAGAGAAGCCCCACCCCCAGGAAGGCCAAGAGGGCGGCCCTTCCCG
>BBBN01000382.1 GCA_001311585.1 Thermus sp. JCM 17653 | reverse complement strand
CACGAAGGACTTTCATCCAGTCTCTCTCGGAGGTGCCCGTGGTGGAAACCGATGAACTCACCACCGAGGCCATTGGCAAGGAGCGCACCACGGTGGCCCTGGACTTCGGGCTCCTCCGCCTGGACGGGGTGCCCATCTACCTCTTCGGCACCCCGGGCCAGGAGCGCTTTGACTTCATGTGGGACGTCCTGGTGGAAGGAGCCTTGGGCTTGGTCCTCCTGGTGGCGGGGGACAGCCCCAAGGACTTCCCCAGGGCCCGGCACATCCTGGAGTACCTCACCTCTCGCCACCCCGTGCCCTTCGTGGTGGGGGTGACGCGCCAGGACCTGCCCCGGGTGTGGACCCCCGAGGAGGTGGCCGACTACTTCGCCCTGCCCCCGGAGCAGGTGGTGGGCCTGAACGCCACGAGCCCCACCAGCGCTGCTCTGGCCCTCATCCGGATGCTGGAGCTCGTGACGGGAGAGAAGTGGCGGGGCGTTTGGTAAAGGGCGCCAACGGACCCCAAGTCCGAGAGCGCAAGGAGGAGAGATGAGCGTCAAGCAGAGCTTCAGGAAATACTTCGGCAGCTCAGGCAGGCTGTGCCCGAGATCACCGGCGTAATGATAGCCTCCACCGATGGTTTGTCCTTGGCCACCGACTTGCCCGAGGCGGAGGCGGCCCGGGCGGCGGCCATGGCGGCCACGGCCCTGGGCCTCGGCAAGCGCATCGCCCAGATCGCGGCCCTAGGAAGCCTAGAAGAGGTGGTGGTGCGGGGAAGGGATGGCTACGTGGTGGTGTACAGCGCCGGGGAAAAAGGCGTGCTGGCGGTAACCGCCCCCATGGGGGCCAACCTGGGCCTGATCCACCTGGAAGCCAGGCAGGCGGCGGAGCGGATCGCCAAGGCCCTGGCGTAAGGGAGGAGGACCATGACCAAGCTTTGGCAGATTGCGGCAGAAGCCCTGGAGCAAATGCCCCCCGAGACCCGGTTCCGGCCGGAGGACGAAGAGGTCATCCAAAGGCATAAGGAGAACCTCCTCGCATGGACTCCCGAACTAGTAAAGGCTTTCTACGACACCCTCTTCGCCCACGCCCCCACCAAGGCAGTCTTCCGCGAGGGGGAGCGCCCCGATCGGGAAAAGACCCTGGAGGAGTGGTGGCGCCGCACGGTGGAGGGGCCGCTGGACGAAGCGTACTTCGCCTGGATGGCCAAGGTGGGCTTGGTCCACGTGGTGAGGGGGGTGGAAAACCCCACGATGCTTTCCATGGCCGCCTTCGTGGCCGAGTTCGTGGAACGCAAGAGCCGTGCCCTAGGTTTGGAAGAGGCCGACCGCCTGAGCGAGGCCTTCTACCGCCTCAGCACGGCGGTGGGAGCGGTGATCACCCACGGCTACGATCGCTATCGGGCCTTGGCCCTCTATTCGGCCCTCGATAACGTGGCAGGCATGGAACCCGCTCTCCTGAAGCGCCTCACCGTGGAGGAGGCGCTCTCCCTACTGGAGGAGCTAAGAAGGGAAGGCTAAGGGATGCGGATCACCCTCCTCCCTCCCTACGTTCTGCAAGCCGTGCTGGACCAGCTGGCGGAGAGCGTCCTCGTCACGGACCTCTCTACGTGAACGCCGCTTTCGAGGCCCTCACGGGCTACGGGAGGGAGGAGGTCCTTGGCAAGAACCCCAGGATACTTAAGTCCGGCCGCCATCCCCCAGAGCACTACGAGCGTTTTTGGAAGGTACTCCTGGAGGGCCGTCCTTACCGGGGCTACTTCATCAATCGCCGGAAGGACGG
>BBBN01000381.1 GCA_001311585.1 Thermus sp. JCM 17653 | reverse complement strand
ACCGCCGCCACCACGGGCCTCGGGAAGTTGAGGCCCCAGCACCAGGTCGCGGGCCTCCCAGAAGACCCGGAGGAGGGCCTCGTGGGAGGAGCGCATCTCCTCAATGAGGCCGAAGGAACCCCCGGCGGAGAAGACCCCGCCCTTCCCTCGGAGGAGCACGGCCCGCAAGCCCTCCACCTCTTCCAAGTCCCGCCACACCCGGGCCAGCTCCCGGTGGGCGGCGGGCCCCAGGGCGTTCAGCTTTTCGCCCTCGAGGGCGATCTCCAGCACCCCGGGCCGGGGCCAGGCGAAGCTTAGGCTGGGATACCGCCCTTGCAGGTCCACCCTCCCATTCTAGGGGGTGATACAATCCCATAGGCATGGCCCTCTTTGCGGTGGACAAGCCCCTCCACCTCACCTCGCACGACGTGGTGGAAGAGGCGAGGAAGCGCCTCTCTACCGCCGGGTGGGGCACACGGCACCCTGGACCCCTTGGCCACCGGGCTCCTCCTTTTGGTCTCCGAGGAGACCACCAAGCTGGTCCCCTTCCTTTCGGCGGAGGACAAGGAGTACATCGCCTGGGTCTCCTTCGGGGCCACCACCCCTACCCTGGACGCCGAGGGCCCCATCAGCGAGGAGGCCCCGGTGCGCTTTGACCGCCGGGAGCTGGAGGCGGCCCTGGCCTCCTTCCTTGGGGTCAAGGAACAGGTGCCCCCCCTGTACTCGGCCATCAAGGTGGGGGGGAAGCGGGCCTACGAGGCGGCCCGGGAGGGGAAGCCCCTGGAGCTTGGGCCGAGGCCGGTGAGGTACCTGGAGGTGGAGCTTCTCGCCCTGGACCCCGAGCCCACTCCCCATCCCCTGGCCCCCTCGGCCAAGGGGTGGCGTTTGGCCGAGAAGGGGGGGCAGAGGGTGGAACTCCCCAAGCCCTTAGGGCCTTACCCCACCGCCGTGGTGCGGCTCGTGGTGGGGCCCGGCACCTATGTGCGGGCCTTCGCCCGTGACCTGGGGGAAAGGCTGAAGACCAAGGCCTTTCTCTCCGGTCTGGTGCGCACCCGCATCGGCAAGATCGGCTTGGAGCGGGCGGTGGGGCTTGGGGAGCTTAGCCCCGAGAAGGCCATCCCCGAGGTGGACGCCCTTCCCTTTCCCGTGGTGGAGCTTTCCCATACCGAGGCCCGGCGGGTTCTGGAGGGCATTCCCCTGCCCATCCCTGCCCTGGGCTACGTGACCCTGGTAGACTCCCGCAGGCGGCTTCTGGCCATCGCCGAGGGGGATGGCTTCAAGCTCAAGATCAAGCGCGTCTTCGTGAAGGAGGTTTAGCATGGTGATCGGCGTACCCAAGGAGATCAAGACCCTGGAGAACCGCGTGGCCCTTACCCCCGGGGGGGCGGAAAGCCTGGTAAGGCGGGGGCACACCGTTTTGGTGGAGCGGGGAGCGGGGCTAGGCTCGGGCCTCACCGACGCCGAGTACGAACGGGCAGGAGCCTCCTGGTGAGCCGAGAGGAGGCCTGGGGGGCGGAGATGGTGGTGAAGGTGAAGGAGCCCCTGCCCGAGGAGTACCCCTTCCTGCGGGAGGGCCTCGTCCTCTTCACCTACCTCCACCTGGCCGCCGACCGCACCCTCACCGAGGCCATGCTCAAGAGCGGGGTCACGGGCATCGCCTACGAGACGGTGCAGCTTCCCGACGGTTCCTTACCCCTTCTGGTCCCCATGAGCGAGGTGGCGGGGCGCATGGCGCCCCAGGTGGGGGCCCAGTTCCTGGAGAAGCCCAAGGGGGGCCGGGGGG
>BBBN01000380.1 GCA_001311585.1 Thermus sp. JCM 17653 | reverse complement strand
GGCCTCCAGGACCGCTTCGGCCACGTGTCCACCGGGGGCGGGGCGAGCCTGGAGTTTTTGGAGAAGGGGACCTTGCCCGGGATTGAGGTCCTAAAGTAGCCGTTAGGATGGCCCCATGCGGCGCGTCTTGGTGGCGGGCAACTGGAAGATGCACAAGACCCCTTCCGAGGCCCGGGTCTGGTTCGCCGAGCTCAAGAGGCTCCTTCCCCCCCTGGAGTCGGAGGCGGCGGTCCTCCCCGCCTACCCCATGCTCCCCGCGGCCAAGGAGGTGCTCTCGGGCACCCAGGTGGCCTACGGGGCCCAGGACGTCTCCCCCCACAGGGAGGGGGCCTACACGGGGGAGGTCTCGGCCCGGATGCTTGCCGACCTCGGCTGCCGCTACGCCATCGTGGGCCACTCGGAGAGGAGGCGGTACCACCAGGAGGCGGACGCCTGGTGGCGGAGAAGGCCAAGAGGCTTCTGGAGGAGGGGATCACCCCTATCCTTTGCGTGGGGGAGCCCTTGGAGGTGCGGGAGAGGGGCGAGGCCCTGCCCTACACCCTGGACCAGCTCCTTGCGAGCCTAAACGGGGTGGAGCCCAACGCCCCCGAGCGCCTGGTCATCGCCTACGAGCCCGTGTGGGCCATCGGCACGGGCAAAAACGCCACCCCCGAGGACGCCGAGGCCATGCACCAGGCCATCCGCAAGGCCCTCGCCGAGCGGTACGGGGAAGCCTTCGCCCAAAGGGTCCGCGTCCTCTACGGGGGGAGCGTGAACCCCAAGAACTTCGCCGACCTCCTCTCCATGCCCAACGTGGACGGGGGGCTGGTGGGCGGGGCGAGCCTGGAGCTAGAAAGCTTCCTCGCCCTTCTCCGGATCGCGGGCTAGGGAAGGACGCGGAAGGTGCCCTCCTGGGCCACCACGTGAAAGTGCCGGTCCAGGCTGAGGACCAGGCCGCCGCTCCGCTCGGCCACGGCGATGACCGCAGCGTCGGCGAAGCCCAGGGGGAGGTCCTGGTACCGGGCCACCAGCTCCCTAATGCGCGGCAGGTCCTCTTCCCCGCACTCCAGGGAGAAGGCCCCGGCCTCGAGGTCTTGAAGGAAGGCTTCTAAGGCCCTAAGCCCCAGGCGCTTCTCCGCAAGGTAAGCGATCTCGGCCAGGATACCCATGGGCACCAGGTAGGGACCCGGGTCGGAAAGAAGGAGCGCTCTGACGCGGCCGTGGTCCGGGTCCTTCCGGTTAAGAAGGGCGAAGAGGGCGGAGGTGTCCAGGGTGATCATCGCTCAGACCAGGCCCTTTCCAGCCAAGCCTCGGAGGTGCGGCCGGAGAGTTCCTCGTCCTCGCCCGCGCCTAAGGAGCGAAAGGAGGGCCTCTGGCGCTGGGCGAGGTAGGCCGCTAGGGCCTCCCGGATGAGCTCTGCCTGGCTTTTGCCCTCCCGCCGCGCGGCCTCCCTTAGGGCTCGGTGAAGCTCTGGGGGAAGGTAGAGGGTGGTCTTCTCCATGTCTTCACTGTACACCCTATGTGGCAGGTGGCGTTCAGTCCCCACACTGGGGTTTCGCAACACGGGATACCCGAAATAGGACCAGGAGGAGGCTCTTTAGGAGCCCCGCCGCGGTGGGGTACTTAAAATGACCCCGTGGCCCTGGAGCTTCCGGGGAACCCCCTGGCCCCCGCCCTCCGCCTCCTGGAGGAGGGGAGGGACCAGGAGGCCCTGGCCTTTCTCCTCCTTCCCCAGGAGGGCCCTTTGGAGGCGGAGCGCCTCGCCCTTCTCGCTTCGTGGAGGCGAGG
>BBBN01000379.1 GCA_001311585.1 Thermus sp. JCM 17653 | reverse complement strand
CCCCCTCGGGAAGGCGCACCTCCAGGGCCCGCCTTTCGGCGGGAAGGGCCTCGGGGAAGCGGGCGAGCATCAGCCAAAGATGGCGAGGAGGAGGAAGAGGTCTATGAGGGAACGAGGTTGAGGACCCTAGGACCCTCCATCCCGCCCTCCCGGAAAAGAGGGCGTAGCCGCGTAACTCACCACCGCCACCAGGAGGCCCAGGGCGGTGTTCACCAGGGCCTCGGCGATGCCCCGGGCGAGGAGGGCGGAAGACCCCTCCCCCCCCAGGGCCAGGAAGGCCCGGATCATCCCGAAGGTGGTGCCGAGGAGGCCCACCAGGGGAGCGAGCTGGGCCAGGTGGCCGAGCCCCTCCGCCACCCCGGGCTCCACCCGTCCCTCCCGCCGGAGGAGAAAAAACCCGTAGAGGAGGAGGTACACCCCGTAAAGGGAGAGGACCAAGAGAAGGTACACCCCCGGCCCCGCCGCCAGAAGAAGCTCCCTCCAGCCCATGGCCCCCAGTATAGGGGGAGGGTTTAAGATTTTGTTAAGGGCCCGCGCCCTAACCTAGGGAGGGAAAACCCCGGGGGTTTTCCCCAAGGAGGTAGGTTATGAGGAACGGTCTACGGCTCCAGGTTCTTCTGACCCTGTTGCTGGTGGCCCTCTTCGCCTGCCAGCAGAGCGGCCGCCCTCCCCAGGAAGGGCAGCCCTCCCCCGCCCAGGAGGCCCCGGTCTACGGGCAGGAGGCGCCGCGGGTCATTCCGGGGAGCTACATCGTGGTGCTTAGGGAAGACAAGGGGGCGGAGGTAGAGGGCGTGCTGCAGGCGCTGGAGAGGGAAGGCGTAGGCGCCCTGGGCCTGGCCCCCGAGGAGGGCCGGGTGCAGTTCGTCTACAAGGAAGCCCTCAAGGGCTTCGCCGCCAAGCTCACCCCGAGCGCCCTGGCCCGGCTGCGCAAAGACCCCCGGGTGGCCTACATTCAGCTGGACATCGTCCTGGAGTACCAGCAGGTCCAGCCCAACCCCCCTTGGGGCCTGGACCGGATTGACCAGCGGAACCTGCCCCTGGACAACCAGTACCGCTACACCGCCACGGGAAGGGGGGTCAACATCTACATCCTGGACTCGGGCATCCGCATGACCCACCAGGACTTCGCCGGCCGCATCCGGCTGGGCTTTGACGTGAATGGGGGCTCAGGGGCGGACTGCTTCGGCCACGGCACCCACGTGGCGGGGATCGCCGCCGGCTCCACCTACGGGGTGGCCAAGGGGGCCACCATCTGGAACGTGAAGGTGGCGCTGGATCCCTCCTGCGACCTTTCCTCAGCCTCCATCATCGCCGGGGTGGACTGGGTGACGGCGAACCGCCAGCTCCCCGCCGTGGCCAACATGAGCCTGGGGGGCTACGGCCCTAACCCCGCCATGGAGCAGGCAATCCGGAACTCCATCGCCCAGGGGGTGGTCTACACCTTTTCGGTGGGTAACGATAACCGGGATGCTTGTAACGTTACACCGGGCGGACGGGTGCGGGAGGCATCGCGGTGGCGGCCAGCACCATCACAGACCAGAAGGCGGGGTTCTCCAACTGGGGCCCCTGCGTGGACCTCTTCGCCCCGGGCGCGGCCATCCCCTCGGCCTACCACACGGGCGACGGAGACACGGCGGTTCTTAGCGGCACCTCCATGGCCGCCCCCCACGTGGCCGGCGTGGCCGCCCTCTACCTGGAGCAGCACCCCACCGCGACCCCGAACCAGGTGAAGCAGGCCCTCCTGACCAACGCCACCCTGGCCGAATCCAAAACCCTCAGGGGACG
>BBBN01000378.1 GCA_001311585.1 Thermus sp. JCM 17653 | reverse complement strand
CCTCCCCCAGGGTGAAGGGGAGGGGCATGGGGTAGAGGCCCCTCCGCTTGTAGGTGTCGATGTAGTTGACCCCGATGGCGGAAAGCCTCACCAGGACCTCCCCGGGCCCGGGCTCGGGAAGGGGAAGGGCCTCAAGCCGCAAGACCTCTGGACCTCCCACCTGGTGGACCCTTACAGCCTTCATAGGGAAAGTTTAGCGGAACGGGGCGGGCGCCGATCCCTTGAAATACAAACTACTCAATACAAACTACTCAATACAAACTACTCTGTGATACAAACCCATTTGTAGGATGTAGAATGAGGCATGCCTCTGGAAGCCTTTCCAAGAGGAGCCCTATGGGGGTGATGCCGTGAAGAAACGCTTTTGGGCGGCGGTCTTCCTTCTGGCTACAGGCCTGGCCCAGCCCCTCAAGGTGGCCATTTTGTGGCACCAGCACCAGCCCCCCTACGAGAACCCCCTCACGGGCCAGTACGAGGGGCCCTGGGTGCGGATGCACGGGGTGAATGACTACCCCTGGATGGCCGAGGTCCTCTTGGAGTTTCCCGAGATCCGGGTGAGCTTTGACTACACCTCCACCCTCCTCAAGCAGATCCAGGACTACCTCTCCGGCAAGGCCAAGGACGCCTACTGGCGGGTCTCAGAGAAGCCGGCAAGCGCCCTCACCCCGGAGGAGCGGGCCTTCGTGGTGGAGCGCTTCTTTGACATCAACCCCCGCTTCGTGGCGGAAAGCCCCCGCTACCAGGAGCTCCTGGCCAAAAAGAACCGGGGGGAGGCCTTCACCGACCAGGACCTCACCGACCTCCGGGTGCTTTGGAACCTCCTTTGGATCAACCGGGACTACATCGCCCGCGACCCCGGCCTCCAGGCCCTAAGGAAGAAGGACCGGGGTTTCACCCAGGAGGACCTGAACTACGTCCTGAAGAAGCACCTGGAGCTCATGGCCACCATCCTCCCCCTGCACCGGAAGCTCTGGGAGGAGGGCCGGATTGACCTCCTCACCACCCCCTACTACCACCCCATCCTCCCCATCCTCCTGGACAAGGAGGCCGTCCGGGAGTCCAACCCCACCCTGGCCCTCCCCAAGGAGCCCATCGCCTGGCCGGAGGATGCCCGCTGGCAGGTGCGGGCCGGGAAGGCGTACTTCCAGGCCCTCTTCGGGAAGGCGCCCTTGGGCATGTGGCCCCCCGAGGGGGCGGTGAGCCAGAAGGCCGCGGAGCTCTACGCCGAGGAAGGCGTCCGCTTCCTGGTGACGGACGAGGCCGTTCTCGGCAAAAGCGGCCTCCCCGTGAACCCCCTCGCCCTCACCCGGCCCTACCACGTGGAAAAGGACGGCAAGCGCCTGGTCCTCTTCTTCCGGCACCGGGACCTCTCGGACCGGATCGGCTTTAGCTACAGCCAAATGCCCCCCGAGCAGGCGGTGGAGGACTTCGTGGCCACCCTTTTGGAGATCCGCCGCCAGGTGATCGGCCAAAACCCCGAGGCCGTCCTCACCGTCGCCTTGGACGGGGAGAACGCCTGGGAGAACTACCCGGAAAACGGCAACGCTTTCCGCCGCCTCCTTTACCGGCGCCTTTCCGAGGAGCAGAGGAAGGGCACCCTCAAAACCGTGCGCTTCTCCGAGGTCTTGGACCTTCCCTCGGTGCCCATCCCGCACCTCGCCACCGGGGGCTGGGCCGGGGACTTCGCCATGTGGGCCGGAGAACCGGAGGAGAACGAGGCCTGGGACCGCTTGAGCCGCGCCCGGCAGGCGGTGGTGGCCTACCGGGAAGCGGGCGGGGACCCCGG
>BBBN01000377.1 GCA_001311585.1 Thermus sp. JCM 17653 | reverse complement strand
GGTCCCAGGGAAACCCTTCCCGGCGGTACACGTCCTCGGCAAGCTCCACAAAGACCCCAAGGGCAAGAACCAGCCCCCCATACAAAGCGAGGGGCCGTGTCCAAAGGCGGAGGGCCTTGGTCTTCATGGTCCTTTACTGCCCCGCGGGCCCAAGGCCCAGGAGGGTCCCGGTCCTGGCGTCCAGCACCGCCTGGCGTGGGCCGATGTCTACCCGGAGGACGGGGCGGCCCCGCCACACCTGGTAGCTACCTCGCCCACGGGACCTCGAGCCTTGAGCTTTTTTTCGCCAGGGTGGCCGCTTCTTGGAAGGACACCTTGGGTGGGTTTAGAAGCCAAGCCCTTCTGCCCAGGGCCCTTTCTTTGAGGGGCACGGCCTCGAGGACCCTTCCGGAAAGGCCGTCCACGCGGACCTGGACCAGGGTTCTTCCCCGGGCCAGGTCCACGCCGTAGACCGGCTTGTCCCCGCGCCAGGAGAGGGAGACCTCTTCCGGCGGAGTTGGAGCGCCAGATGCTCCTTGGCTATTTGCGCCGCTTCCATGGGCCAAGGGTGGGCCAGCTTTGGGCCAGGGCCAGTCCCAGGAAGAGAAGCGGGGTGAGGAGAAGTTTTCTCATAGGCGTCCTCAAAATAACCCCCCGGGAGGGGCGCTTCCCGGGGGGTCCAGGGGGCTAGTTGCCGTCCTCCGCGTTCTCCTGCTCGCCCTGGGCTTCGTGCTCCTCGTGGGCGGCGCCCTTTTCCTCCTGGCCGTAGGCTCCCGGTGCAGGACCTGCCCCGTCCCCGCGTCCACCTTTACCTCTTGGTCCCCGATCACCACCTCCCAGACCAGGTAGCCGTTCTCCACCCCAAGCTGGACCTTAGTGGGGGCGGCCTGGGTGCCGAGGGCCTGCTGAGCGGCGGCCACCGCCTGGTCGCGGGTCACCTTGGCCAGGTTCTGGTAGAGGGCGGCCTCCTGGCCCTCGCTCCTCTCCTCCTGCACGGGGATGGACCCTGGTAGCTCGGGCTCTGGGCCCCCTGTTGCATCTTCCCCGCCAGGCTTAGACCAAAAGCCGCCAGCGCCGTTGCCGTAAGACCGATCGTGGTGAGCTTCCTCATGGTTTCCTCTTTCTGCCTCGGGGCTTTTCCCCTTAGGCGCCCTTAGGGTAGGGTGGCAAGGTAACACGGAGGTAAAAGGCGCCCCGAAACCGGCGTGGCCCAAGCGGGCCTTCCCCGTGAAGCCTTGGGGCGCTCCCAACGGGCGAGGGTAGCGGGGTCCGCGGGCTGGGCCACATACTGGGAGCATGCGCCGGTACCTCGCCTATCTGGCTTTGGGACTCGGGCTTCTTTCCGTCCTGCCCCCCATCCTGGAGGACCTGGGGGTCAAGGGCCTCGCCCGCTACTTGGGCTGATCCTCGTGCTGGCGGGCGGTCTTCTGGTATACGCCCTCTCGGGCCTGGGCAGGAGGGCCCTGGCCAGGGTGGGCCTAGCCCACCTGTCCCCCGGGGTCAGGGTGCTGGAGGCCTTGGGGTATGTGGTGGTCCTGGCCTTGGGCCTTTCCACCGCAGGGTACCACCCCACCGCTTTCCTGGCCGGGGGTGCCGTGGTGGGTGCGGTGGCCGGCCTGGCGGCCCAGGCAACCCTTTCCAACATTCTTTCGGGGATTGTCCTTATGCTTTCCGGGGCCATCAGGCTCGGGGACTCTGTCCGGGCCCGTTCCTGGGCTTACGGGGGGGCGGAGTACCGGGGGCGTGTGAAGGACATTACCCTGGTACACACCGTCCTGGAGGGGCCCCAGGGGGAGGTGCGGGTGCCCAACGC
>BBBN01000376.1 GCA_001311585.1 Thermus sp. JCM 17653 | reverse complement strand
CCCGCAGGGCCTCGGCCCGCCGCCCCACGAGGAGGAGGTCATGCCCCCTCAGGGCCCGGGCAAGGGCGCCGCCCAGGCCCCCCGTGGCTCCGGAGATGAGGACGCGCATGGCCTTCAGGATAGGGCCTGGGGCGGACGCGGTTTGTAGGGCAGGGAGAAAAGCTCCACCCTCACCCCGCCTCACCTTCTCGTGGTGGAGCTTTGGCTTGGGCTTCGGCCTCGCGGACGATGGCCCGCGCCAGGTCGCTGAAGATGCGCCGGTGGATGGGGTAAAGGGCCCACCAGTAGAGGAAGCCCGTGAGGCCCTTGGGCTCAAAGTAGGCGGTCTGGACGAGGAGGCTTCCCCCTTCCTCCTCCCGGGCCTCCCACTCCAGCCAGGCCCGCCCGGGAAGGCGCATCTCCGCCCGCAAGCGGAGGAGCCGGGGAGGGTCGGCCACCTCCACCCGCCAGAAGTCCACCGCCTCCCCGGGGAGGAGCTCGGTGGGGTGGCGCCTCCCCCGCCTCAGGCCCGGCCCCCCGAGGAGGCGGTCCAGTAGCCCCCTTAGGACCCAGGCCCAGTTCCAGACAAGCCAGCCCCTTTCCCCTCCCAAGGAGGAAAAGCTCCGGAAGAGGGCCTCAGGAGGGGCCTTGGTGCGGAGGGCCCGGACCTCGCGGATGAGGCCCTCCCGGTCCTCGAGGCGGAAGCCCCCGCCGTAAAGCGCCCCGGACCATCGGGTCTCCACCTCCCCCAGGGCGATCCTCTCCAGGGCGAGCTCCACCGCCTTGCGGTAGGGGATGGGAAGGACCTCGGGGAAAAGGGCCCTGGCCCGGGCGGTGTCCGCCACCAGGGGGTGGAGGATCCCCTCCACCAGGGGCAGGGCGAGCCGGTTGGGGATGGGGGTCACCAGGCCCACCCAGAGGGCGGCGAGCCTTGGGGCAAGCACGGGGACGGGGAGGATGACCCGCTTAAGCCCCCGGACCTCGGCGTAGGTCTCCATCATGGCCTTGAAGGAGAGGGGTTCCGTGCCGATCTCCACCACGCCGGAAGGCCCCCTCTCCAGGGCCAGGATCAGGTAGGCCAGCACGTCGCGGATGGCGATGGGAGAGACGGGGTTCAGCACCCAGCGGGGGGCCACCATGAGGGGAAGGCGCTCCGTGAGGTAGCGGACCATCTCAAAGCTGGCGGACCCCGAGCCGATCACGGGCCCCGCCCGGAACTCCGTGGCGGGAAGGTTGGCCCTCAGGATCTCCCCCATCTGGGCCCGGCTCCTTAGGTGGGGGGAGGGCCCGCCCTCCTTGGGCAGGAGCCTCCGAGGTAGACCACGTGCGAAAGGCCCGCCTCGCGGGCCACCCGGGCGAAGGCCTCCGCCTGGCGGCGCTCCGCCTCCTGGAAGGCCCTCTCCGAGAGCATGGCGTGGACCAGGTAGTAGGCGGCCTCTACCCCCTCCACGGCCCGCCTGAGGGCCCCTCGTCCTCGAGGCTTCCCCGCACCACCTCCACCCGCCCCGCCCAGGGCGCCCCAGGAGGCGGGTCTCGTCCCGTACCAAGACCCGGACCTGGTGGCCCCGCTCCAGAAGCCTAGGCACCAGCCTCCCCCCCACGTAGCCCGTGGCCCCCGTAACCAGGACCCGCACGCTCCAAGCATACCCGGGCTCTCCTCGGGGAAGGGTGGCGGGGGACCATGGCCCAGGCCAAGGTCTCCCCCGGAAACAGGGGGTACCCTAGGCCCCGTGCGGGCCTTGGTGGTAGGAGCGGGCATCGGCGGGCTGGTGGCGGCCAGGGCCCTAAGGCGGGCGGGCCTCGAGGTCTTGGTCCTCGA
>BBBN01000375.1 GCA_001311585.1 Thermus sp. JCM 17653 | reverse complement strand
CATTAGCATAAGCATAAAAGGGTATGAGGTAGCACGCGAAGGCGCTTGTTGGTGAAGCGGCTGGCCAGGGCCGCGTAGCCTCTCGTGTAGGACTTTTGCGAAGCCTCTCATAACGAGCTCAAAAGAAGAGGAGGGACCTGAAGTCCCACGGCGTCTCAGACATATGGATCCTGAAGTGCGCTCGATTTTATGATAGTGGCTAAGCGCGAACCCCAAGCATAGGTGGAAAGCCTGGGGGATCCGCGCAGGACGCAAACGCCGTCAGGAACCTTGAAAACCGATTTCGGCCATCTGCTCACACCCCTAGGCATGGGACCTTAGGAGGATGGTTCCCGCAAAAAAAGCCTGTCTGTGGCCTTGCGTACAGCTAAGATAAGGGGGTGAGTTGCACCGGCCCTTTGGGGCCGGTGAGGATTGAAACAAGGAAAACACCCTCATCGCTTTTGAGACCCTCCTGGTTGCACCGGCCCTTTGGGGCCGGTGAGGATTGAAACTTGCGCTACGCCGACCCTGCGGTGCCCCTGCCCCCAGGTTGCACCGGCCCTTTGGGGCCGGTGAGGATTGAAACAGGCAGAGTCTCCAGGAGCCAGCTACAACGTCCCTGGTTGCACCGGCCCTTTGGGGCCGGTGAGGATTGAAACCAGCCCGGCAAGGCCCAAGGCCCCCCAATCGGCCTGTTGCACCGGCCCTTTGGGGCCGGTGAGGATTGAAACTCTGTCTCTACCCAGCGAGAGAGGAGCGCTTCTGAGGGTTGCACCGGCCCTTTGGGGCCGGTGAGGATTGAAACCTCGGCCATGTCACACCTCCTCCATGAGCCCTTCCAGTTGCACCGGCCCTTTGGGGCCGGTGAGGATTGAAACTCCCACGCTGCCGTCATACCCCCAATCGCCGCCAGGTTGCACCGGCCCTTTGGGGCCGGTGAGGATTGAAACCTGCGGGCCCTCGCCGCCCTCCCCGAGGCCCGGGTTGCACCGGCCCTTTGGGGCCGGTGAGGATTGAAACTTATGGACAAGACAAGAAGAAGAAACTCTTGCCACAGGTTGCACCGGCCCTTTGGGGCCGGTGAGGATTGAAACGTCTACTCTCTGGACGGTGGAGACACGTACAGCCCCGAGTTGCACCGGCCCTTTGGGGCCGGTGAGGATTGAAACTTCGCATAGTAGGGCCCGCTACGGCGGATACGGCCAGTTGCACCGGCCCTTTGGGGCCGGTGAGGATTGAAACTCCAGTGTCACTGAACACCTGATCAAGCAGCGGTTGTTGCACCGGCCCTTTGGGGCCGGTGAGGATTGAAACGAGCTGACGGATACGCCTAAGCAAACGATCCCTCGTTGCACCGGCCCTTTGGGGCCGGTGAGGATTGAAACTTGAAAACCCCACCGGACTCTTCCACCAAGGGTGCCAGGTTGCACCGGCCCTTTGGGGCCGGTGAGGATTGAAACCTACTGCCCTTTTGGAAGGCACCATAGCCCACGTGTTGCACCGGCCTTTGGGGCCGGTGAGGATTGAAACAGGGCGTAGCCGAGGCCCGCGCTCCCCAGGATGGCTGTTGCACCGGCCCTTTGGGGCCGGTGAGGATTGAAACTCCCCGGAGGGCCAGGGGAAGATGGGGAAGGAGGGAAAAGATGAAAAGGTTCGCCGAACCCCAGCAGGCTTCGGAGCTCGGCCTTCGCCTAAGCCGCGCCCGGGTGAAGGGGCAGGACCTCCTCAAGGTGGCGCTCCTCACGCCGAGGCGGGCCTCCCTTACCCCCGACCTCGCCCTGGTCCTGGACCGCTCGGGGAGCATGGCGGCCCGCAAG
>BBBN01000374.1 GCA_001311585.1 Thermus sp. JCM 17653 | reverse complement strand
GTGACGTCCTCCCCCGGATGAATCCGGGGGCATCCCTTTCAGGATGCGCGCGAGGAGTCTCCCCCGCGCTTCGGTTCGTGGACTCCGTGCCATCCCAGACGGAACGACCGGACCACGGGCCGCGCCACACGGCCACTACTCCCCTTCACGGGAGATACCTGGAAGGCCCGCTGGTAGATGTTGAGGGCTCCGTTGACGTCCGCCTGCGCCCTCCAGCCGCAGGAGCAGGCGTAGAAACCCCGGTGCCTCCGGTTGGAGGGCAAGGCTTTCCCACAGGCGTGGCAGGTGACGGAGGTCTGCCTCTCCTCCACCTCCCGGACGGCGATGCCCATGAGAGCGCCCTTGTACCTCAGGGTCTCCACCAGCTTGCGGTAAGGCCAGGCGTGGAGCCTCTGGTTGAGGACCTCGCCGTAGTCCAGGCCTTCCCGGAGCCCCGAGAGGTCCCCGACCACCACCTCCCCCACGCCCCGCTTGGCGCACTCCCGGAGGAAGTGGAGGGCGGCCTGGCGGAGAAGGTGGTCCACCTGGAGCTTCTCCCGATGGGCTACCTCCCTCCACCTGCGGGAGCCCCGCTTGAGGTTCGCCCGGACCTTCTGCCAATACCGCCGCACCGCCTTGAGCCCCCGGCCCGAGTAGAGGTACGCGCTTCCGTCGTCGAAGACCGCCGCCATCAAGATGGTTTCCCCCAGGTCCAGGGCTACCCTTCCTTCTCCCGGTCTGGGGGCGGCCTCCACCTCCACCGTCAGGCGGGCTTCCAGGCGCCCGGAGAACTTGTCGTAGACGATGGAGAGCTGCCGCACCCTCTCGTACCGCACCCCGGGGCGGTGGGCGATGCGGAAGGAGACCTGCCGCGCCCCGTCTTTCCGCCCCGTGCCCAGGGAGACCGTGACCCTGTCCCCCTCCACCTTGGTCAGCGAAGCTATCTTGAAGCCGCTCTGGACGTACTTGAGGGGGGAGAGGTACTCCTTGCGCCGAAACCCAGGGGCCTGGTGGCGCGTCTTCCCTTGCTTCTTAAGGGCGAAGAAGGATTGGTAGGCTTCTCTCACCTCCTCTCTCGTTAGCTGAACGGACATGGAGTAGTAGTCCTTGGCCCGGGGGAGCTTCTTCAGGATGCGGTTGAGGTTCTTGCGGGAGAGGTCCACCCTCCCGGTCTTTTGGTACGCCTCACGGAGGTGCCAAAGAAGCCCGTTGTAGACCTTGGTGGCGGAGCGCATGGCCTCTTTGAGCAAGGCCTCCACCTCGGGAGCGGCGTGGATCTGGGCCTTCAGGGTCAGAAGGGGCATCTACTCCTCCTCCCCCTTCTGGGCTTCAATGTAGCGCCGGATGGTTTCGGCGGAAACCTCTCCCGCCGTGCCCACGTAGTAGCTGGGGTTCCAGAGGTGCCCCCTTAGCCGCTTCCGGAGCTCGGGGTGCCGGGTGAAGAGGGTCCGGGCGGTGGCTCCCTTCAGCACCTTAGCGATGGCGGCGGGGGCTTCCTTCGGGGGAGCGGAGAGAAAGACGTGCACGTGGTCGGGCATCGCTTCCAGGGCCAGGACCTCGTAACCCCGCTCGGTGGCGAGGGCGAGGAGGGCCTCTTTCAGGGAGGCGTCCACGGGGGGTACGAGGACCGGGCGGCGGTACTTGGTAGACCATACGAAGTGGTAGCGTATGCTGTAGACAGCCGTCCCTGTGGACTTCCAGTCCTTCTTCTTCACTGCCTTCATGGTAGCGTAGCCCTCGCCGTCCCGCAAGAGGGCGAGGGGGTCCGTGTATCCCCCCGATGAATCGGGGGGGATTACCGCCCCCTCGCGCTCCCCCGTTTTT
>BBBN01000373.1 GCA_001311585.1 Thermus sp. JCM 17653 | reverse complement strand
CCACGAGCCCCCCCCTCCCGCGTTCACGAGAAGGGCCCCCTCCTTCATCCGGGCGAGGAAGTCCCGGTCCACGAAGCCCCGGGTCTCGGGGGTGAGGGGAAGGAGGAGGACCACGGCGTCCGCTTGGGGCAGGAGGTGGGGCAGGTCCTCACGGGTGTAGACCCCGGGGCGGGGATGGCGGGCCACGGGGAAGAGCTCCACCCCAAAAGGCCTAAGCCTTTCCGCCACCGCCTTCCCGATGGACCCGTAGCCCAAAAGGAGAACCCTTTTCCCCTCCAGGTCGGAAAGCCTCCTCGGGGCCCAGCGCCCTTCCTTTTGGGCCTCGAGGAAGCCCGGCAGGTCCTTGAGGAGGGCAAGGAGGGCCAGGACCACCCACTCCGCCACGGGGGCGTCGTGGATGCCGGAGCCGTCGCAGAGGAGCACCCCTTCGGGGAGGAGGGGCAGGATCCAGTCCACCCCGGCGGAGAGGGTCTGGACCACCTTGACCTGCACCTCCTCCAGGACCTTCCGCACCACCTCCTCCTGGCCATAGGGGGGGAGGAAGAAGTCCGCGGTCTTGGGCCAGGGCTGGTCCAGAAACCGCACCTCCACCCCTGCCGGCAAAAGGGCGAAGACCTCCTCCCTAAGCCTCGGGGCCAAAATCCTCACGGCGCACCTCCATGTACACGTCCTCCCTTCCCTTGGGGCCCGGGCCCAGGCCTACCTCCCGGAACCCCGCCTTCTGGAAGGCCCGCCGGGCGCGGAGGTTGTGGGCGAAGGTCCTGAGCTTCACCCGCTTCAGGCCCAGGACGCGGAAGGCGTAGTCCAAGGCCGCCCGCACCGCCTCGGTGCCGTAGCCCTGCCCCCAGCGGTCCTTCCTCGATGAGGATGCCCAAGGTGGCCTCCTCGGGGGTAAGGTCGTAAAGCTCCACCGTGCCCAGGTACTCCCCCTTCTCGTCCAGGACCACGAAGGCCAGGCGGTCTTTCCTCCTGGCCTCCGCCAGGACGAAGCGCTTGAAGAGCCAAAAGGGGGAGCGCAAGGGGCTTGAGCCGTTCCACTCCGCCACCTCGGGGTCGCGGAAGGTCTCGTAGAGGCCTCTCCACTCCTCCTCGGAAAGCCCCGCGGAAAAGGGCTTGAGGACCACGCGGCCGAAGCGGGGCCAGTCCACAAGGATAGCCTACTAGGGGTAAAGGCCCCGGAGCCCGGGCCTCGAGGACCCGGGTGGCCGCCACCACGTAGGCGGCGGTGCGCAAGGGAATCCGCTTCTCCTGGCTCACCTGCCACACCGCCTCAAAGGCGTTCCGCAGCACCCTTTCCAGGCGGGCGTTGATCTCCTCCTCCGTCCAGAAGTAGGAGTTGAAGTCCTGGACCCACTCAAAGTAGCTCACCGTCACGCCCCCGGCGTTGGCGATCACGTCGGGAACCACCAGGACTCCCTTCTCCAAAAGGATGTCGTCGGCGGCGGGGGTGGTGGGGCCGTTCGCCCCCTCGACCACGATCCGGGCCTGGATGCGCCAGGCGTTCTGCTCGGTGATCTGTTTCTCCAAGGCGGCGGGAACGAGGAACTCCGTGGGTACGGCCCAAAACTCCGGGTTGGGCAGGGGCTCGGCCTTGGGGTAACCCCGCACCCCCCCCATCTCCGCCACGTGGCGCTGCAGGTCGTAAGGGTCAATGCCCGCCTCGTTATAAACGGTGCCGGTGTGGTCCTGCACGGCGATGACCCGGGCCCCGTGGTCGTGGAAGATGCGGGCGGCGGCGCTCCCCACGTTGCCGAAGCTTGGAGGGTCACCCGGGCGCCCTCCACGGCAAGCCCGAGCTTTT
>BBBN01000372.1 GCA_001311585.1 Thermus sp. JCM 17653 | reverse complement strand
GACTCAGGGAAAGCCTCAGGTAGGCGGCGTAAAGGGCGGGAAGGGCCCCGGCGAGGAAGGCCCCCGCCAGCCGAAGGCGGGCACCAGGAGGTAGCCTAGGAGGGCGGCCAAAAGCCACCCCACGGCCCAGAAGGCCTCGAGGAGGACCACCATCCGCCCCCGGTGGGCCTTGGGGCTCCACTCCCCCATGAGGCTTGCCGCCACGGGAAGCTCCGCCCCGAGGCCCAGGCCGGTGAGGAAGCGGAAGAGATAGACCCAGGCAAGACCCGGGGCAAGGGCGGTGAGGAGGCTTCCCAGCCCGGCCAGGAAGAGGCTGTACCCCACCGCCGCCTTCCGGCCGAACCGGTCGGCGAGCCGCCCCCCGAGGAGGGCCCCCAGGAGCATCCCCAGAAGGCCCACGCTCCCCAAAAGCCCCGCCTGGGCCGGGCTTAGACCGAACTCCCGGGAAAGGGCGGGTAGGGTGAAGCTGATGAGCCCACGTCCATGGCGTCCAGGGCCCAGCCGAACCCGAGGAGCAGGAGGAGGCGGTAGTGGGGCCTGCCCAAGGGCAGGCGTTCCAAACGGGCGAGGGCGTCCATGGCCTTAGGCTAAGTACCCCACCGCGGCTTTCGCCGCGGCGGGGACCCCAAAAGAGCCTTCTCCTCACCCTGTTTCGGGCGTCCCATGTTGCGAAAACAACGTGCGGGCACTTAGCGAGGGAGGAGGGCGGCAAGCCCCGCCTGGGCGGCGGCGAGGCGGGCGGTGAGGACCCTAAAGGGGCTCGCCGAGGTGTAGTCCAAGAGGTCCGCCACGAACCGGACGCTTCTCGCCTCCCCCCCGTGCTCCCCGCAGAGGCCAAGCTTGAGCCCGGGGTTGGCCCGCCTCCCCTCCTCCGCCGCCATCCTCAGAAGCCGCCCTACCCCTTTTTCGTCCAGGCGCTCCGTGGGGTCAAAGGGGAAGAGGCCCTCCTCCACGTAGCGGGGCAGGAACTTCCCAGCATCGTCCCGGGAGAGGCCGAAGGCCATCTGGGTGAGGTCGTTGGTGCCGAAGCTGAAGAAGTCCACCAGGGGGGCGATCTCGGAGGCGAGGAGGGCCGCCCTGGGGGTTTCTATCATGGTGCCGAAGGGGATGGGGCCGTACTCCCGGAAAAGCTCCTCGGCGAGGGCTCTGGCCCTCTCCACCTCCTTGGGGTCGGCCACCAGGGGGACCATGACCTCGGGGCGGGGGTCATGCCCTTCCTCCCTGAGCTCCTGGGCGGCCTCGAGGAGGGCCTTGAGCTGCATGCGGAAGATGCCGGGCCTGAGAAGAAGGAGCCTTACCCCCCGGAAGCCCAGCATGGGGTTCGCCTCCCGCATGACCCTTGCCCGCTCCAGGAGGCGCCTCGCCTCCTCGTCCTCGGCCTCCAGCTCCTCCAAGGGGGGCAGGAACTCGTGGAGGGGCGGGTCCAGAAGGCGCACCGTGACGGGGAGGCCGTCCATGGCCCGGAGGATCTCCTTGAAGTCCTCTTTCTGGAAGCGGAAGAGGCGCTCCAGGGCCTCCGCTTCCTCCTCGGGGGTCTCCGCCAGGATGAGGCGGCGCACCCAAGGGATCCGGTTCTCCTGGAAGAACATGTGCTCCGTGCGGCAAAGCCCAATCCCCTCGGCCCCGAAGGCCCTGGCCCTTCGGGCGTCCTCGGGGGTGTCGGCGTTGGCCCTGACCCCTAGGCGCCTATGGGGCTCGGCCCAGGAGAGAAGCTTCTCCAAAAGGGCCTCCCCCGCCGCCCCGGCGAGGGGCACCACCCCCGAGGAACACCTCCCCCCGTGCCCCCGTCCAGGTGATGAG
>BBBN01000371.1 GCA_001311585.1 Thermus sp. JCM 17653 | reverse complement strand
GGCGGGGGGAGGGGGGTTTTGCAGAAGCGCCCGGAGCCTCGAGTCCAGGAATGGGGAAGCGAGGAGGGCGGCACGGGCCTCCTGGTCCCCCTCCCAGGCCCGGGTCAAGAGGGCGAGGGTGCCCTGCACCAGGCCGCCTGGGGGATGCGCCCTTTGAGCGCCTTAGGGACCTGGGGGTCCTCCTGAAGGGCCCGGTAGGCGGCCTCGTCCCCAGCGAGGGCCCTCAGGGCGAGGTCCCGCAGACGGGCAAACCGGGCGGGAAGGCCCCCGGGGGTGAGCTCCTTCCGGAAGGACTCGGGAAGCGCGGGGTCCCCCTGGAGGGCCCGGTAGGCGGCCTCGTCCCCCTGTAAGGCCCGCACCAAGAGGTCTTCCAGGCGGGCGAACTCCCGGTCCAGGTCCAAGGCCATCCCCTCCCCCGCCCGGGTCATGGCCGAAGGGGTGGCGCCGCCGGGGAAGGCCTGGGAAAGGTGGCTGCTGAGGCTTCCCGCCAGCACCGTGCCCAGCAGGGCGATGCCCATGGTGGAGCCGATCTGCCGCATGAACTGCACGGCGCTGGTGGCGCTCCCGATGCGGTTCATGGGAACGTCGTTCTGGGCGGCGATGTTGAGGAGGCTTTGCGCGGGCCCCAGGCCCAGGCCCACCAGGAAGAAGAGGAGGACCGCAAGCCAAAGAGGCGTGTCCACGCGGAGGACGAAGTGGAAGGCGAGGAAAAGGGCAAGGAGGAAGGCGGCGCTTCCCAGGAGAAGGGCCTTGTAGCGGCCCAGGCGGGCGGAAAGCTGCCCGCCGCCCACGCTGCCCAGGATCACGCCCAAGGTCAGGGGCAGCACCGTCACCCCGCTTTGGCTGGCGGAAACCCCCTTCACCACCTGAAGGTAAAGGGGCAGGAAGGCCACCGCCCCCAGGAAGGCGGGCCCGTAAAAGAAGGAGGCCAGGGCGGCGAAGGTGAAGGTGGGAATGCGGAAGACGGAGAGGTCAAAGAGGGGGTGCTCCACCCGAAGCTCGGCCCATACCCAGAGGAAAAGGCCCAAAGCGGCCAAGGCGAAAAGGCCCAGGATCTCGGGGCTTCCCCAGGGGTAGGTGCTTCCGCCCCAGGAGAAGGCCAGCATCAGGGGCACCGCCCAGCCCGCCAGGAGAAAGGCCCCCAGAAAATCAAACCCCTCCCGGTGCCCCGGGGAGAGCCTGGGCATGTAGCGCAGGATGAACCAGAGAGCCACGGCCCCCACGGGCATGTTGATGTAGAAGACCCACCGCCAGGAGAGGTGGTCGGTGAGAAGCCCCCCAAACCAGGGTCCCACCGCCGAGGAGAGGCCAAAGAGGGCCCCGAACACCCCGGCGAGCTTCCCCCGCTCCTGGGCGGGAAGAGCACGGCGATGGTGGTGAGGGCCAGGGCGAAGAGGGCCCCGCCCCCTAAGCCCTGGAGGCCGCGGAACAGGATGAGCTCGGCCATGTTCTGGGAAAGACCCGAAAGGGCCGAGCCCAGAAGGAAGAGGAGCACGGCCACCAAGAGGATGCTTTTGCGGGAGAAAAGCTCGGTGAGACGGCCGAAGATGGGGGCCGAGACCGTGGAGGCGAGGAGGTAGCTCGTGGTGACCCAGGCGTAGTACTCGGCCCCCTTGAGCTCCCCCACAATCCGGGGCATAGCCGTGGAGACAATGGTCTGGTCCAGGGCCGCCAGGAAAAGGCCCAGGAAAATGCCGATCATGGTGAAACGGACTTCTTGGGGTGTGGGGTCTTTCATGGTTCCTCCATCCGAGAAAGAAGCTCTACCAACAGGGCCTGTTCCTCCGGGGTGAGCCGGGCGAGGCGCCGGGCCAGGGCGGCCTCGAG
>BBBN01000370.1 GCA_001311585.1 Thermus sp. JCM 17653 | reverse complement strand
CTCAACCCGTGGGGCACCAGGCGGGGGTGGGGGCGCTTGGTACCGGGCAGGAGAGGCAGGACGGGGTAGTCCTGCCGGGCGTAGGCCAGGGCGGCCTGGAGCGTGCTCATCGCCTCCCTCCCCCGCGAGGCCACAAAAGGAGCGCCCCGCCTACAACCCAGAGCGCCAACGCCGCCACTAGAACGCGTAGAATGGAGTCAGCCAGCTCCATGCGTGCCCCCTTCACCCCCGGGCCTCCACCCCGGGGGTCTTCTCCAGCTCCTCCAGCCGCCCCTCCAGAAGGGCCTCCACCACCCGGGACGGCACCAAAAGCCGCTTCCCAAGCCGCACCCCGTACCGGCGGGCCAGCGCATACGCCGCGTCGCGGCCCAAACGGTCCTCACCTACCAGCCGCCTAACCTCCTCAACCTTCAGGAGCCGCTTCTCAGCGCCCATGGCCTCAGGTTGGCGGCCAGGTTGTTCACCTAAAAAGGGGAAGGCTCAGGTGAACATAAGTGAGAGAACGCACAAGCTCAGGTTGGCACCAGCCCAGCACCTTATCCAGCTTGCGATGGCCTTCGCAACCGCGCTCGGGGCGGCTTCCTCAATCAGGACGCGGCCCTCGTTGTCCACAAGCCCCTCTAGCCGTGCCCTCCTGGCCAGGGTCCGAAGGCTCCACCCCTTCACCTTGTGGGCCACCCACCAGCGGGCATGCTTCAGAAGCTCACGGTGGGGGAGGGCCCATTCCTCGTAGAGGGCTCGGTATTCCCTTAGCCAGGACTCAAAGGCTTGGCGGAGCCTTTCCTCCACCTTGGCCCAACTCCCGGTTTTCTCCCCGCCGTAGATGGGGGGGTCAAACTCCGGCACCCGAAAAGGAGGTGGCGGTGGGATGACCACCACCGGGCCGGTGTAAACAACCGGCTTCCCCGCCAGTTCGGGGGCTTTGGCCCATACCCGAAGGTTCTCCATAGCCCACCCTAGGGGCTCAGGATGGGCCAGGTTCCACCTACGGCCCCAGGCGAGAAGAGCTTCCCGGAAGTCCCTTATCTTTGCCAGAGGCTCTTCATAGCCGGGCACGCCCGTTAGGGCTTCTAAGGCTTCCTCCAGGCTTTCCCAGTCGTAGACGTACCAGCCGGGGCGGTCCATGTGGGGGGCGGCTTCCCGGTACACCGGCACCAGGCGGGCCAGGTCCTCAAAGACTTCTGGCGCTACCTCTGTCACGGCGTGAAGGACGTAGCGCCAGGCGTTCCACCTGCGCCACACCTCGGAATCCTTCATGCCCCTATTCTATCCGTTCTCATACGCCACTCTACGGGCATGCGTGCCTAAAGGGGGGGTCTTAGCCCCCGGTAGCTCCACCTCGAGGCCACCCGGCCCTTCCATGTTTCCTAGAACGCTTCTACGGCCAGCCGGTTTATCAGCCGGTCTATGGAGCCGGAAATGACCGGCTATTGGAGTAAGTTCCAGGAAAGTGCATCGCAGAAACCCGCCTCCAGAAGGGCAAAAACGGAAGATGACGGGGGTTTTGGGCGTGCCTCACACGCGAGAGGTCGTAGGTTCAAGTCCTACGCCGCCCACCAGGGTTAGCGACGTCAAGCCTCGGGATTCGGCCCGAGGGCTTGGCCGTTTATTTCCGGGTTAAGGGGTCCCGTTGTGGGAGAGCCTTGGGGTCCAGTGGCCAGGGAAGGGTTCGCCTCTTGGTTACCAGGTGAAGGTGCTCTGGAGGAGGGCGGCCTCGAGGTGCACCGGATGCATCCGGTCCAGGAAGAGGCTGTGCGCGGCGAAGGTTTCCTGGGGGATGGGCCGGGCGGCGAGGAGGGCGCTTAGGGGCTGGTTCCCGGCGAAGGCGGTGGCCCGGAGCTGGACGCTGCTTCC
>BBBN01000369.1 GCA_001311585.1 Thermus sp. JCM 17653 | reverse complement strand
GCCCGCGCCACCTGGGCCCCGGTGAGGCCCCGGCTGTTGGCCACCCGGCTAAAGCGGGCGAAAGTGGCCTGCAACCCTCCCTGGATGATCAGGCTAGCCACGAACACCAGCCCCATGAGCACAAAAGCCAGCATGTCCATCGCTTTCCCTCCTTCCTGGGGAGTAGCAAAACCTCGAGGCCACCCTCACAGGTGGTCTCGCCATGCGCCCTAAGGCGCCCCAGCCGACCGGGGAAACCTCCCGTACTGACGACCGGCTGGCCCCGCTTTCGGGGCGGCTACTCCCCGTAGGCCTTTATACCAGAAAACCTCTCCCCGCACAAGGAGCCCGCAAAATGTGAGGCCGCCTCCTTGCTGTGTTCACGCTCAAGGGTATATTAGGGGCGGAGGTGGCCTATGGAGGAGCTCCGGGCCCTCTACGAGCCCCTGGGGATCACCCAAGACAAGGACGTCGTCGTCTACTGCCGCATCGCCGAGCGGTCCAGCCACTCCTGGTTCGTCCTCAAGTACCTCCTGGGCTACCCCCACGTGAAGAACTACGACGGCTCCTGGACGGAGTGGGGCAACCTGGTGGGGGTGCCCATCGCCAAGGGCGAGGAGTAGCGCGCCTTCAGGTCTTCTTCAGCGCCTCTTCCGCCAGCCTCCGGCCCGTGGGGGTGTCCGCCAAGCCCCCCAGGCCGGTTTCCTTGAGCTCCAGGGGGAGGAGGCGGCCGATGCCCGCCATGGCTAGGACCACCTCGTCGGGCGGGATCACGCTCCGGATCCCCGCGAGGGCCATGGAGGCGGCGCTCACCGCGTGGACGGCGTAGAAACCGTTCCGCATCACGCAGGGCACCTCCACGAAGCCCCCCACGGGGTCGCAAACCAGGCCCAGGGTGTTCTGCAAGGCCAAAGCCGCCGCGTGGGCGCAGGCCTCCGGGGTGCCGCCTAAAAGCTCGGTGACGGCGGCCGCGGCCATGGCGGCGCTGGAACCGATCTCCGCCTGGCAGCCCCCGCTGGCCCCGGCGATGTGGATCACCCGGCTGATCATCTTCGCCACCCCTCCGGCGAGGACCAAGGGCATGAGGAGCTCCTCGTCGGGGATCCCCAGGTGGTCCGCCACGCCAGAAGGGCCCCGGGAAGCGTCCCCGCGCTTCCGCCGTGGGAGCGGCCACGATGCGGCCCATGCGGGCGTTCTCCTCGTTCACCGCCATGGCGTAGGCCTGGACGCGCTTAAGGAGGGGGTCCCGCAGGGGATCGGGGGCCTCCCAGAGGGTCTTGGCGTTCTTCCCCACCATCCCCGCCACGCTGGGGGCGTCGGAGGCCAGGCCCCGCCGCACGGAGTCCCGCATCACCGCAAGCCGCTCGGCCATCTTGGAGAGGATGGCCTCAGGGGGAATGCCCGTCTCCTCCACCTCCTCCTTTAGGACGTGCTCCGAGGCCAAGCCCGAAAGCTCGGCCAGGGCGTTCAGGGTCAGGGGCATGCCCTGAGTATAGTCCCTGGTGTAGCTTGAAGGATGCGCCTCCTCATCGCCGACGACCACCCCCTGTTTCGCCTGGGCCTGCGGGCGGGCCTCGAGGCCGAAGGCCTCACGGTGGTGGCCGAGGCGGCCACCGGGGAGGAGGCCCTGGAGAAGGCCCTGGCCTTAAGGCCGGAGGCCGTCCTCCTGGACCTGCGCATGCCGGGCTGGACGGGATCGCCTGCGCCAGGAAACTCCGGGAGGCGGGGTATGGGGCGTCATCGCCCTCCTCACCACCTACCACGAGCCCGCCCTCCTCCGGGAGCCGCCGGGGCCGGGGCCGACGCTACTTTTCCAAGGAGCTCTCCGCCCCCGAGCTGAAAAGGCGCCTCCTCCGGGTGCTCGCCGGGGAGGAGCGCC
>BBBN01000368.1 GCA_001311585.1 Thermus sp. JCM 17653 | reverse complement strand
GAGCGGGGGGAGCCTGGTGGTGGGGCCGGAGGGGAGGGTCCTCGCCGAGGCCCCCCTCTTTGAGGAGGCGGCCCTCCTCTTCGCCTTGGACCGGGAGCGGATCCCCCGGTGCGCTACGACAGCCCTCTTCTCTCCGACCTCGAGGCGGGCCTGCCCCTGCTTCTGCCGATTTGCAAAGGGTCTTAGGGAGGCGGGATGCGGATTCTTGAGGCGCCCAAGGCCCAGGAGGTTCTGGAGCTCAACTGGCCCCTGGTGGTGGACTTCCTCACCCGGTTTATCCGGGAGGAGCTTTCCTGGCGGGGCTACGAGAAGGCCCTCGTGGCGGTCTCCGGCGGGGTGGACTCCGCCACCACCCTGGCCCTGGCGGTGCGGGCCTTGGGGGCGGAAAGGGTCCACGCCCTCTTCCTGCCCCACCGGGAGAGCAGCCCCACCTCCCGGGAGCACGCCTACCTGGTGGCCGAGACCTTCGGCGTGGCCCTGGAGGAGGTGGACATCACCCCCATGGTGGAGGCCTACGCCGCCCTCACCCCGGACCTCACCCCCCACCGCAAGGGGAACGTCATGGCCCGGGCGCGGATGATCGTCCTCTTCGACAAGTCCCAGGCCTACGGGGCCCTTCCTTTGGGCACGGGGAACAAGACCGAGAGGCTTTTCGGCTACTTCACCTGGCACGGGGACGACACGCCCCCCGTGAACCCCTTGGGGGACCTCTACAAGACCCAGGTCTGGCGGCTCGCCGAGCACCTGGGGGTGCCGGAAGCGGTGGTGAAGAAGCCCCCCACCGCCGACCTCATCCCCGGCCAGACGGACGAGGCCGACCTCGGGGTGCGCTACCTCCGGGCGGACGTGATCCTGGAGCACTACCTGAAGGGCTACTCCGACGCTACATCCTGGGCCTGGGCTTCACCGAGGAGGAGCTTAGGCGGGTGAAGGAGCGGGTGAACCGCACCCACTGGAAACGGGCCCTCCCCACCGTGGCCCTCCTTTCCTCCACGGGCGTAGGGGAGTTCTACCTGAGGCCTTTGGACTACCGGCCATGAGCGACCGCGAACTCAAGGCTTACCTGAGCCAGGCCAAGACCATCGCCGTCCTCGGGGCCCACAAGGACCCCTCCCGCCCCGCCCACTACGTGCCCCAATACCTTCGGGAACAGGCTACCGCGTCCTCCCCGTGAACCCCAGGTTCAGAGGTGCTTTTCGGGGAAAAGGCGGTGGCGAGCCTTTTGGAGCTTCAGAGCCCCGTGGACATCCTGGACGTCTTCCGCCCCTCTTCCGCCCTCATGGGCCACCTTCCGGAGGTCCTGGCCCTGAGGCCCGGCCTGGTCTGGCTCCAGCTGGGGATCCGCCACCCGGAGTTTGAAAAGTCCCTGGAAGAGGCGGGCATCCCCGTGGTGGCCGACCGCTGCCTCATGGTGGAGCATAGGCGCCTCTTCCGGGGCCCCTCCCCCTCTAGCGTGGAAGCCTGGCAGGAAGCCCTCCTGGCCTGGTACCGCCGGCACGCCCGCCCCCTCCCCTGGCGGGGGGAGAAGGACCCCTACCGCCTTCTGGTCTCCGAGGTCCTCCTGCAGCAGACCCGGGTGGCGCAGGCCATCCCCTACTACCACCGCTTTTTGGAGCGCTTTCCCACCCTAAAGGCCCTGGCCGCGGCTTCCCTGGAGGAGGTCCTGAGGGTTTGGCAGGGGGCGGGCTACTACCGCCGGGCGGAAAACCTTCACCGCCTGGCCCAAAGCGTGGAGGAGCTTCCCCGAAGCTTCGCCGAGCTTAAGGGGCTTCCCGGCCTTGGGCCTTACACGGCGGCGGCGGTGGCCTCCATGGCCTTCGGGGAACGGGTGGCGGCGGTGGACGGGAACGCGCGCCGCGTCCTCGCCCG
>BBBN01000367.1 GCA_001311585.1 Thermus sp. JCM 17653 | reverse complement strand
AAGCCCTCCTCGCCTGGCTCCACGCCCTACGCTCTCCCCTTCTGGACGGCCTGGCCCACCTCCTCACCCAAAGCGCCTCCCTCCCCGTCATGGCCCTGGCCGTGGCGGGGGTGACGCTCTGGGCCTTCCGAGCAAGCCTTCCTTGGCCCCGATTCGTTCTCCTCCTCGGGGGGAGCGAGGCCCTGAACCTTGCCGGGAAGTACTTCTTCGCCCGTCCCCGGCCCCACCTCTTCCCCCAGCTCGCTCCCGAACACGACTTCAGCTTCCCCTCGGGCCACACCATGGCGAGCCTGGCCCTGGTGCTGGGGCTCTTTTGGCTTCTGGAGGGGGATCCTAAGGCCTCACGCCTTGCCCTCCTCCTGGGGCTTCCTTGGGCTTTGGGGGTGGCCCTCTCCCGGCTCTACCTCCAGGTGCACTACCCCTCGGATGTCCTGGCGGGCTGGGCCCTGACCCTGGCCTGGTTCTTTGGCCTCCGCCTTATTCTGGGGAGAGGGGATGCGGCTCCTTCTGGTGGAGGATGACCCCCGGGTGGGGGAGCTGGTGAAGGAGGCCCTCGAGGCCGAGGGGTACGCCGTGGACTGGGCGGAAAGCGCCGAGGAGGCCTTGGGGCTCCTGGAGGCCTTCCCTTACGATCTTGCCGTCCTGGACGTGATGCTCCCCGGCATGGACGGCTTCGCCCTCCTCAGGCGCCTTCGGCAGAGGTGGCGCCTTCCCGTCCTTATGCTTACCGCCCGGGGGGAGGTGGAGGACCGCGTGGAGGGCCTGGAAGGGGGAGCGGACGACTACCTGGTAAAGCCCTTCCACCTCAAGGAACTCCGGGCCGGGTGCGGGCCCTGCTCCGCCGGGCCCATGGGGAGGCTAAGAACCGGGTGGCGCGGGGGAGGCTCACCCTGGACCTGGAGACCAGGCGGGCCTACTGGGAGGGCCAGGAGGTGCGGCTTTCGGGCCGGGAGTTCGCCCTTTTAGCCTTTTTGGCCCTGAACGCCGGAGGGCACTACCCGCGGGAGGTGCTGTTAGAAAAGGTCTGGGCCGGGGAGGAGGGGGTGGACCCGAAGGCCGTGGACGTCTACGTCTATCGCCTCCGGAAGAAGCTCGCCGAAGACGCCATCCGCACCGAGCGGGGGCTGGGCTACACCTTCCTGGGATGACCCTCCGCCTGCGCCTCACCCTCTTCTACGCCCTCCTCCTGGGCCTAATTCTGGGAGGGCTCGGCCTCTTCCTGCGCTACGCCCTGGAGAGCGCCCTCTACGGGGCCCTGGACGCCACCCTCCAAGACGCCCTCCTCCTCGCCCGCCCCCTGGTGAACGAGGAAAACGGCCACCTTCGCCTGGAACAGGAGCCCGAGGCCTTCCCCCGGGACCTCGCCCTTTTCCTGGTGGCAGGAAGCCGCGTGGTGGCGGCCGAAGGCCCCCCCTTTCCCCCGCCCTCCTCGGTGCGGGAGGGCTGCTTCAGCCAGGGCGAGGTGCGCTACTGCGCCCTATGGGGAAAGGGCTACCTCCTGGTGGCCGCCCGCTCCCTGGAATGGGCCGACCGGGCCATGGACCGGGTGGAACGGGTGCTCCTCCTGGCCTTTTCCGGAGCCGTGGCCCTGGCTTTTCTCCTGGGCTACCTCCTCACGGGAAGGGCCCTGGCCCCCCTGGACCGCATGGCCCGAAGAGCCTTAGAGCTTGCCCAAACCCCCGATCCCAAGGGAAGGCTTCCCGAGCCTCCACGCCTGGACGAGGTGGGCCGCCTGGCCCGGGCGCAAAACCTCCTTCTAGGGGCCCTAGAGAGGCTTCTGGAGGCGGAAAGGGGATTCGTCCGCCACGCTGCCCACGAGCTCCGCACCCCCCTCACGGCCCTCATCGGCCGCCTGGAGCAGGCCCTGGAAGCCG
>BBBN01000366.1 GCA_001311585.1 Thermus sp. JCM 17653 | reverse complement strand
CCCCGGGCGATCTCCTCCCCCACCACGCTCCCCATGGAACCCCCGGCGAAGGCGTAGTCCATGACCAGGAGGACCGCGGGCACCCCCCCGATCCGGCAGGTGCCTCCCAGGATGGCGTCGGGCCTCCCGGTCTCCTCCTGGTAAGCCTTGAGCCTCTCCGCGTAGGGCTTGGTGTCCACGAAGCCCAAGGGGTCCAGGGGCCGAAGCCCGGTGGTCTCCTGGAAGGTGCCGGGGTCGGCCAAGGCCTCCACCCTTTCCCGGGCGGGCATGCGGTGGTGGTGGCCGCACTTGGGGCAGACGTAGAGGTTCTCCTTGAACTCCTTCTTGTAGAGCTGGGCTCCGCAGGCCTCGCAGCGGGTCCAAAGCTCGGGAACGTCCCGCCCCTCCCCTTGGGGTCGTTTCCTCCTAAAAAGCCTCTCCAGGGCCATCACGCCTCCTTGGGGGCCTCGAGGGCCTTGTGCTCCCCGGCCACGCTCTGGCCCACGAAGACCGCCCCCGCCTCCACGTCCAGGGCCTGGGCCCTTAGGGTTCCGGTGAAGCGGGCGGTCTTGGAGAGGGAAACCTTCTCCGCCACCAGGTCCGCCCGCACCTCGCCGTGGATGTGGACCGCCTTGGCCTCCACCTTGGCCCCCTCCACCCGGCCCGTGGGGCCCACCTCAAGCTCCCCCTCCACCAGGACCGAGCCCTGCACCCTCCCGTCTATGCGCACCTGGCCCCTGGCCCTAAGGTCCCCCAGAACCTCGGTGTCGGGACCCAGGTAGGTCAAGGCCTCGGCTTGCTTCCGCCTAAGCATGCGCCCCATTTTATCGGCTGGCCAGGTAGGAACGAGGGTCCACCGCCACCCCCCGGCGGTAAATGGAGTAGTGGAGGTGGGGCCCGGTGGAGCGGCCCGTGGAGCCCACGTAGCCCAAAAGCTGCCCCCGCTCCACCCGTTGGCCGGGTCGCACGGCGGCGCGGGAAAGGTGGCCGTAGAGGGTCTGGTAGCCCTGGGCGTGGTCCAGGAGCACCGCCAGGCCGTAGGCCCCCATCCACCCCACCCGGGCCACCACCCCGCTTCCCGTGGCGAAGACCGGGGCGCCGTAGGGCGCGGAGAAGTCCAGGCCGTCGTGGAACTCCCACCCGGGGCCGAAGGGGTTTTTGCGCACCCCGAAGGGGGAGGTCACCCCCTGGTATCCCCGGAGGGGAAGCCCCAGGGGAAGGCTCTCTTCTATCTCCAGGGTGCGCTCCAGGGCGGGGGTTACCTCGGCAAGCTGGTTCTTCAGGTCCAGAAGGGCGGCCTCCACCTCGGTCCAGGCCGCCATGGCCCCGCCCCCTTGGGCCCCCTCCTGGTAGCGGACGGGGGTGGCGTTGATGGGGGAAAGCCCCGCCCGGCGGCGGAGCTCGTCTATCGCCTTCTTTAGGGCTTCCAGCTCCTTCCTGGTGCGCTCCGCCTCCCGGGAGAGGGCCCCGTTCTTGGCCCGCTCGGCCTCGAGGGCCAGGGAAAGGCGCCTAGCCTCCTGGGAAAGGGCGTGGAGCCTGGCTTCCAGGGCCCGCACCTCCCGGGCCCGGTGCCAGAGGTAGAGGTTGGCCCCGCTCCAGAGGAGAAGCCCCCCCAGGAGGGCCAAAAGCGCCCAGCCCGGCAAGTTCCAAGCCCGGCTTCCCCCGCCGCTTTTGGCCAGGAGGAGGGTGTACCGGGCAGGCCGCTTCCTTTTCATCGGGGGGGAGTATACCACCCCGGGAAGCCCGGGGCCAATCCCAAGGCCCTTAGATCGTTTCCAGAATCAAGGGAGCAGGCCGGGCCTCTTCGCCCAGGGCGTAAGCGGCCTTGAGCTGGGCCAGGGCCTCCTCCAAGCCCCGCCCCCGGTGGTAGACCAGGGCCAGGGCCTCCCCCCGCTCCACCCCGGTCCCCGGGCTTCTTGAGGAGCC
>BBBN01000365.1 GCA_001311585.1 Thermus sp. JCM 17653 | reverse complement strand
CCCGTGTGCACGCTCACCGCCGCCCCGGCGGGGAGGACCCCCAGGACCTCAACCCCCTCGGCTTTCAAGACCTCGCCCAAGGCCTTGGCCCCTTCGGGGTTCCCCGCGTGGGCCAGGTAGACCCGGGCCCCCTCTGGGTAGTCCCGGTGGAAGAGGGCCGCCACCTTGCCGAGCCCTTCCCCGAAGCCCCGCGCTCGAGGTCCCGCCTTCACCGCCCCTTCCCCCACCAAGAGCACGGGCAGGATGCGGAGGAGGCTACCCACGAAGTGCTGCAGGCCGCCGATGCGCCCCGAGCGGTGGAGGTAGGTGAGGGTCTTGGGGAGCACGTAGCCTAGGACCCGGGAGCGGTAGGGGGCCACCGCCGCCTCTAGAGCCTCCCAGGCCACCCCCTCCTGGAGGAGGCGACGGGCCTCCTCCAGTACCAGCCACAGCCCCCCGTTCAAGGACCAGGAGTCCAGGACCTGCACCCGCCCACCGAACTCCCGGGCCACAGCCAAGGCCGTGGCCACGGTTCCCGAAAGCTTGCCGGAGACGTGCACCGAGAGCACCCGTCCGTGGGCGTGGAGGAGGGTCTCGTAGGCTTGGCGCAGGTCCTCTGGGGCCACCTGGCTGGTGGAAAGCTTTTCCCCCTGCTCCAGCAGGGCCAGCACCTCCTCGGGGGTGATCTCCAAGAGGTCGCGGTAGCTCCTTCCCCGGTGGATGACCTGTTGAGGCACCAGGTGGACGCCGTGGGCCAGGGCCTCCTCCGGGGAGAGGCCCAAGGTGGAGTCGGCCACGAAGGCCACGCTAGAGGCTGTAGGCATAGAAGCCGTAGGTGCCGGGTCCGGTGTGGCTGGCGATTACCGCTCCTAGCTCGCTCACCAGGGCTTCCTCCACGGGAAGCCCCAAGGAGAGAACCATCTCTTGAAGCTCCTTGACCGCTTCCCTTTCAGCGCTGTAGAGGAAGAAGGCCCGGATCTTGGGCCGGCCCTTCCCCCAGCTGCGGAAGTCCTCGAGGATCGCCTCCCGGGCCTTCCTCTCCCCGCGGACCCGGCCTGCGGTTTCCACCCGGCCCTCCTGGAGGGTGAGGATGGGCTTGATGTTGAGCAGGGTACCCAGAAGGGCCTGGGCCCCGCCGATGCGCCCGCCCCGCTTGAGGAACTCCAGGGTGGCCACGGTGAAGCGGACGAAGTGGTCCTGCCGGATCCTGTCCAGCTCCGCCACCACCCCTTGGAGGTCCTGGCCTCCGTCCAGGAGCTCCTTGGCCCTGAGAACCATCATGCCGATGCCCAAGGAGGCGGCCTGGCTGTCAAAGAGGGTGATCCTCCCGGGAAACTGGCTTGCCGCCAACTCCGCCGACTGCAGGGTCCCGGAAAGCTTGCTGGAGATGTGGATGGAAAGGACGTGGTCCGCTTCCTGGAGGGCCTCGGCGTACGCCTTGGCGAAGTCCTCAGGGGAGGGCTGGCTGGTGCTGGGAAAGGCCTCGCCGGAGCGCACCCTTTGGAAGATCTCCTCGGGGGTGATCTCCTCCCAGTCCCGGTACACCCGGCCGCCCAGGTTCACGTAAAGGGGCACCGCCCGGATGCCCAGGCGCTCCCGAAGGGGCCTGGGCAGGTCGGCGGTGGAGTCGGTTACCAAGGCTACCTTCATAGACCTCCCTTTGCTCCGGCTAAGGATACCACAGGGGCCCGGTGGAGTGTACCGGAAGCCTTGCCCCGAAGGCTTTCCCCGTGCTAGGGTCAAGTATATGTGGCGGGTGCTGGTTTCCGACGAGATGCGGCTGGGGGACACCAAGTACCCCGGGGTTCTTCTGGACTACCGCCCGGGCATCGGCCGGGAGGAGCTCCTGGAGGTCATCCCGGCCTACGATGCCCTCATCACCCGAAGCCGCACCCAGGTGGACGCCGAGCTGCTTAGGCGGGGGAAGCGGCTTAGGG
>BBBN01000364.1 GCA_001311585.1 Thermus sp. JCM 17653 | reverse complement strand
CAAGGGGGGGGGAGGTGGGGGCGGTGGTCTCCATGGGCACACCGGAGCACCATGGCCGGCGGCCTCTTCACCCTGGGCCGGGTTAGGGGGGTGGAAAGGCCCGCCCTCCTGGTGGAGTTTCCGAGCCAGAGGGGGCGCACCTTCCTCCTGGACGGGGGGGCCAACGCCGACTGCCGCCCTTCCTTTCTCCTCCAGTTCGCCGCCATGGGTCTGGCCTACGCCGAGGCCAGCGGCGTCCCTGGGCCCAAGGTGGGCCTTCTCTCCATCGGGGAGGAGGAGGGGAAGGGGAACGCCTTGGTCCTCGAGGCCTATCCCCTCCTTAAGGAGGCCCTCGGTCCCCGCTTTTACGGCAACGTGGAAGGGCGGGACATCTTCCTGGGCACCGCAGAGGTGGTGGTCACCGACGGCTTTACGGGGAATGTGGCCCTGAAGCTGGCGGAGGGAGAGGCCAGGGTCCTCTTCTCCTGGATCAAGGAGGCCCTTACCTCCTCTCCCTGGGCCCGGCTGGGGGCCCTCTTGGCCCGGGGGGCCCTCCGGCGGGTCAAGGAGCGGGTGGACCCCGCCCAATACGGGGCCATGCCCCTTTTGGGGGTGGAAGGGGCGGTCTTCATCGGCCACGGCTCCGCCGACGCCCTGGCGGTGAAAAACGCCCTCCTCAGGGCCAAAGCCCTGGTGGAAGCGGGCCTTATGGAGCGCGTGCGCCAGGGCCTGGCCGCCCTATACGTCTAGGATCACCTGGGCCCTCCACAAGCCCCCCTCCCGAACCACGGAGAGCCCGTGGTAGGTGGCGCTTTTCACCTCCCCCTGGAAGCCGAAGGCTTCCTGGAAGGCTCGCCCAAGAGGGTGGCCTCGAGGCGGAAACCACCTTCCTGGGGAAAGATGCGCACCCGGGCCTTGGCGGGCACGAAGCCCTTGGTCTGGATCAGGTAGATGAGCTCGTTCAGGTAGCGCACCAGGAGGGTCTCCAGGTCCTCGGCCTCCAGGACCACCCTGCGCCTCCTTTGGCCCCTTCGGGGCGGGTTCTGGAACATCACCTCCAGAAGCCCTTGGAGGGCCGCCTGAAAGAGGCCTTCTAGCTTTCCGCCTCCAGGGCGAAGCCCACGTCGGCGGTGTGCGCTAAAGGCCTCACCACCACGCCCCCTCCTTCTCCCCCGTGGCGCCCGCCAGGTGGAAGGTTTCCGTCCAGAGGCGCTCCGGTACTGCTCCATAAAGGCCAGAACGGAAAGGGCCTGGGTCTTGTGCTGGGCCAGAGCCTGAAGCTTCCGCGCCAGGGCCCACTCGGGAGGCGCAACCGGTGGGTCACGGGAAAGGGGCCTTGGGGGCGGACGAAGTAGACCACCTGGGCCAGGCCCTCCGCGGCTTCCCAGGCGTAGCGGCTCGCCGCCACGTGGTCGGGGTGGCCGTTGATGCCGTCCGGGGGAAAGGTGAGCACGTACCGGGGCCTAAGGCTAAGAAGCCGCTCGCGGATAGCCAGGGCCGCCTCGGGGTGGTCCGCGAGCCCCCTGCCGCTGGCCTTTCCCCTGGGCTCCCCCTCCCTCTTTGGGGGAAGGGCGTTGGGGAAGGCCAGGGCCTCGAGGAAGTCCACCTCGAGGATCTCCGCTGCCCTCTTAAGCTCCGCCAGGCGCACCTCGGCAGGGCCTCCGGGGGGCAAAGGCCCAGGGTTCGCCCCGCCTCCCCCCGGGTAAGGGTGAGGATCCCGGTCCTAAGCCCGGCTTCCTTGGCCAAAAGGAGGGCGCCCCCTGCCCCAAAGGTTTCGTCGTCGGGGTGGGGCACCACCACCAGGAGGTCCACCATGCCCCCATCTTGACAGAAAGGCCCCCCCCTGGTACATTCAATGTTGCGCCGGTTGGACCGGCGGGGGATCTTGAAAGCGCGGGAATAGGCCAAACGCAAGCACAAGACGCCTTCTAGGCGTTTTTTT
>BBBN01000363.1 GCA_001311585.1 Thermus sp. JCM 17653 | reverse complement strand
AGGTCGGGAAGGGGGGTGTCGGGGCCCAGGTAGAGGGCGGGAAGCCCCCGGCGCCGGAGGACGTAGGCGGCCAGCATGGCCCCCACCTCGTGCCGCTCCCCGGGGGGGGTGGTCACCAGGACGGGCTCCCCTAGGGGCTGGGCCACCAGGTCCAGAAGCTCCTGGAGCCTCGCCCGGAGGAAGGTGGTCGCCAGGTGCTCCTCCGCCACGCTCACCTCCCCCCGGTGCCACCCCTCCCCCACCCGGCGCAGGACGGGGAGGAGGAGGTGGTGGAGGGCCCCCTCGGGCCCCCAAAGCCGGAGGCCCCGGCGGAAGAGGGCCTCGGCCTCCCCGAGGTCGGCCTCGAGGAGGGCCCGGTAGAGCCCCTCCTCCAGGTCCTGGGGCCCCGCCCTCTGGGCCAGGTAGCGGCGGATGGCGGCCTGTGGCGTGGCCCCTTCTCCCAGCCAGCGCTTGATCACCCGGAGGGCCTCCACCTCCTCCGGGGTGTAGAGGCGGTGGCCCCCAGGGGTGCGCCCGGGCCGGGGAAAGCCGTAGCGCCTCTCCCACTGGCGCAAGACCTCGGCGGAAAGCCCGGTCATGGCCTCCACTTCGGCGATGGTGTACCCCCCGGAGCGGGTCATGCCCTTAGCCTAGCCGCTTGTACAAGATTTGTCAAGCTTTTGTCCACCCACGCTCTTTGTGACCGGGACAAAAGTCCTCCCCCGGGAGCCACGGGTAAGCTAAAGGAGAAAGGAAGGCCCTATGGAACCCGATTGGCGCGCCCTATCCCGCCTCCTCAAGGCCCACTCCGCCACCTTTTACCTGGGAAGCCTCCTCTTCCCCAAGGAGGCCCGCAAGGGAGCCTGGGCGGTTTACGCCGCCTGCCGCCTAGGGGACGAGGCCGTGGACGGGGAGGGCGGGGGCCTCTGGCCCTGGAGGAATGGTGGAAGGGGGTGGAGCGGGCCTACCGGGGGGAGCCCCTTTCCGAGTGGGAGAAGGGCCTGGCCTGGGCCCTGGAGCGCTGGCCCATCCCCTTTGAGGCCTTCCTCCACATGCGGGAGGGCTTCCAGACCGACCTCGGCCCCGTGCGGCTCAAGACCGAAGAGGAGCTCCTCCGCTACTGCTACCAGGTGGCGGGCACCGTGGGCCGGATGATGGCCCCCATCGCCGGGGGGGAGAAGGCGGCGGAGAAGGCGGTGAAGCTGGGGCAGGCCATGCAGCTCACCAACATCCTCCGGGACGTGGGAGAGGACCTCAGGCGGGACCGGGTCTACCTGCCCCTGGACCTCCTCCGGGCCCACGGGGTGCGGGTGGAAGACCTGCGGGCGGGGCGCATCTCCCCGGGGTACCGGAGCCTCATGGCCTACCTGGAGGGGAAGGCCCGGGCCCTCTACCGGGAAGGGCTTTCCGGCCTCGAGCACCTCCGGGTGGGCCGGGCCGCCATCGCCCTCGCCGCCTTGCAGTACCAGGGCATCCTGGACAAGCTCCGCCTCCAAGGCTACGACAACCTCCACCGCCGGGCCCACCTGAAGCCTTGGGAAAGGCTCTGGCTCATCCCCAAAGCCCTCCTCGCCGCCCGGGCCCGGCGGGGGAGCTACCCTAGGCCCATGGTCCTGGTCTGGCATCGCGCGGACCTCCGCCTCTCCGATCACCCGGCCCTCCTTCAGGCCCTCTCCCAAGGGCCCGTGGTGGGGCTCGTGGTCCTGGACCCCCACAACCTGAGGACCTCCCCCAGAAGGCGGGCCTGGTTCCTGGAAAACGTCCGGGCCCTCCGGGAGGCCTACCGCGCCCGGGGCGGAGCCTTTGGGTGCTGGAGGGCCTTCCCTGGGAAAAGGTGCCGGAGGCGGCGAAGAGGCTCAGGGCCAAGGCGGTCTACGCCCTGAGGAGCCACACCCCTTACGGCCGCTACCGGGACGGGAGGGTGAAGGAGGCCCTTTCCG
>BBBN01000362.1 GCA_001311585.1 Thermus sp. JCM 17653 | reverse complement strand
GGGGCGCTTTGCCTTCGCCCCGGGGGCGGTGCTCTACTACGCCGAAAGCAACGCCCTCGCCTTCCACCCCGAGGTGCGCCGGGGCGTGGAGGAGGTGGTCCTCTTGGACGCCCACCACGACGCGGGCTACCGCCCCTTGGGGGAAGTCCCCGCCTGCGACGACTGGATGGTCTTCTACCACCGCCAGGGGGTAAGGCTTCGGGTCTATTACCCCCCTTGGCGGGACCCCTCCTTAGAGCCCGAGCCAAAGGTGCCCCTGGCCCGAGAGGTGGACCCCGGGGGGAAGCTTCCGGGGGAGTTCCACCGGGTCTTCCTCTGCCGGAGCGGAGCCTGGGTGCCCCCTTGGGCCGACCCCGGGTTTTTCGCCCTCCTGGAGGAGGCACCCCTCCTCAAGCGGGCCCTCGAGGCCCTTTCCCCCCGGCCCTTTGACCTGGAAGCTCTGAGGCGGCGGGCGGGGGAGGAGGCCTTGGGCCTTTTCATCATGGAAAGCTTGCGCAGGGCCTTTTAGCCCCCTATAATCGGGAAGGCTTTGGGCCGTTAGCTCAGCTGGCAGAGCAACCGACTTTTAATCGGTAGGTCGCAGGTTCGAATCCTGCACGGCCCACCAGACCTGCCCCCTCCGGCTTCCCGGCCGGAGGGGGTTTTGCCAGCATGGGGTGGTATCGGGCTGCGGAACCGGTGCGGGCCCTTAGGATGGAGGGCATGGCGGAGCCGCGCGGGTGGTGGTGGGGCTTTCGGGAGCGAGCGGCATGCCCTACGCCCTGGACCTCCTGGAAGCCTTGAGGGGGGTGGCGGAGGTGCACCTGGTGATCTCCCAGGGGGCCAAGAGGGTGCTTTGGGAGGAGATGGGCCTAAGCCCCAAGGACCTCTACCCCTTGGCGGCCCGGGTCTACAAGGACCAGGACCTAGGGGCGCCCATCGCCTCGGGCTCCTTCCCCACCCGGGGGATGGTGGTCGTCCCTTGCTCCGCCACCACCTTGGCCAAGGTGGCCTATGGCCTCGCCGACACCCTCCTCACCCGGGCGGCCTACGTGCACCTGAAGGAGCGCCGCCCCCTGATCCTGGTGCCCCGGGAGACCCCCCTCTCCCTCCCCACCCTCAGGGCCATGGTCCAGGCGGCGGAGGCCGGGGCCACCGTCCTCCCGGCGAGCCCCGGCTTCTACCACCGCCCCAAGGAGATCTCCGAGCTCCTGGGCTTCGTCACCCAGCGCATCCTGGACCACCTGGGCCTTCCCGGAAAGCGCGCCAAGAGGTGGGGTGAGGAATGACGCTTTTTTTGCCAACCTGCGGTGATACGATAGGGCCGATGACCCTCACCCAGGAACAGAAGCTGGTCTTGGACACGGTGCGCCAGGTGGCCAAGGAGATCCTCTACCCCCTGGCCCCCGAGTACGACCGCAAGGGGGAGTACCCCTGGCCCCAGCTTCGGGCCTTGGCGGAGCTCGGCTTCCTCGGCATGACCACCCCGGAGGCGTGGGGTGGGGTGGGGCTGGACTCGGTGACCTGGGTTCTGGCCCTGGAGGAGATCGCCGCCGCCGACCCCAGCGTGGCGGTCATCCTCTCCGTGACCAGCGGCCTCCCCCAGTACATGCTCCTCCGCTTCGGGAGCGAGGCCCAGAAGCGGCGCTACCTCGTCCCCCTGGCCCGGGGGGAGTGGATCGGGGCCTTCTGCCTCACCGAGCCCCAGGCGGGCTCCGACGCCAAAAGCCTCCGCACCGAGGCGCGGCGGGTCAAGGGCGGGTTCGTGCTGAACGGGGTCAAGAGCTGGATCACCTCCGCGGGCCACGCCCACCTCTACGTGGTCATGGCCCGCACGGAGAAGGGGATCAGCGCCTTTTTGGTGGAGAAGGGCACCCCGGGGCTTTCCTTCGGCCGTCCCGAGGAGAAGATGGGCCTCCACGCGGCCCACACCGCCGAGGTGCGCCTGGAAGGGGTTTTCGTCCCGAGGA
>BBBN01000361.1 GCA_001311585.1 Thermus sp. JCM 17653 | reverse complement strand
CGGCGTAGCCCTCGTGGACCACGTGCACCCCCCGGTCCATCCCCATGGCCAAGGCGGTGCGGATGGCCTCCTCGGTGCGCTCGGGGCCGAACCCCACCACCACCGCCTCCCCGCCGTGCTTCTCCTTGAGGCGGATGGCCTCCTCCACCGCGTACTCGTCCATCTGGTCCAGGATCATGGTGGCCCCGGAGAGGTCCACGCGGTTCCCCTGGATCCGGAGCCTGCTCTCGCCGTCGGGCACCTGTCGGATCACCGCCACGAACTTCATTCCTCACCTCCTCACTCCGCCAGGATGTGCCTGGCGATGATGAGCCTCTGGATCTCGTTGGTCCCCTCGTAGATCTGGTTGAGCTTCACGTCCCTGAGGAGCTTTTCCACGGGGAACTCCCGCACGTAGCCGTAGCCCCCGTGGATCTGGATGGCCTGGTTGGCCGCCTCAAAGGCGATCTCCGAGGCGTAGGCCTTGGCGATGGCGCTGGCGTGGGCGTGAGGCAGGCCTTGGTCCGCGAGCCAGGCGGCGTAGTAGGTGTACATGCGGGCGGTCTCAATCCCGATCATCATGTCCGCCAGCTTGAACTGGATGGCCTGGAAGCCCGCGATCTTCTGCCCAAAGGCCTCCCTCTCCAGGGCATACTTCCTGGCCTCGTCCAAGGCCCGCCTCGCCACCCCCACGCTGCCCGCGGCCACGGGGATGCGGGTCTTGTTCAGGGTCTGCATGGCGATTTTGAAGCTTCCCCCTCCTCGCCCAGGCGGTTTTCCACGGGCACCTTCACGTCCTCAAAGACGAGCTCGTAGGTGCCGCTGGCCCTCTGGCCCATCTTCCCGTGGATCTTGACGGCCTTGAAGCCGGGGGTGCCCCTTTCCACCACCAGGGCCACCACCCCCTTGTGGCGGAGCTCGGGGTTCACCGTGGCGAAGACCACCACCCACTCCGCCTCCCCGCCGTTACTGATCCACATCTTGGTCCCGTTCAGGACGTAGTGGTCCCCCTGGCGAATGGCCCTGGTCTTCAAGGCGGCGGCGTCGGAGCCGTTTCCGGGCTCGCTGAGGGCGAAGGCGGCGAGGGCGGGCTTCTCGGTGAGGGGCCTCAGGAAGCGCTCTTTCTGCTCCTCCGTCCCCGCGAGGAGCACCGGGGTGATGCCTAAGTCGCTTGCCATGGGGATGGTGTAGATGCCCATGCAGCGTAGGCCAGCTCCTCCCCCACGATGACCTCGTCCAGCATCTTGAGCCCCATCCCCCCGTACTCCTCCGGGATGATGGCGTTCAGGAGGCCCACCTCGTGGAGCTTCTCAATCACGGGCCAGGGGACCTCCTCCTTCTCGTCGTACTCCCGGGCCACGGGGAGGATGACCTCCCTGGCGAAGCGCCGGGCCAGGGCCTGAAGCTGCTTTTGCTCCTCCGTGAGGCTGAAGTCAATGGGCATCCCGGACCTCCTTACCCGGGGGCTTCCCCTTTGACCGAGTCTAAGATTTTTGGAAGCCCCTGGCAACCCCGGCCCCATGCTACCATTGGGGCAAGATGCGGCTTGTGGGGCAGATGGAGGTCCTGGCCCGCTTCCAGCGGGCGCTCCTAAAGGACCTCGAGCCCACGCAGATCCTCCGGAACCTCCTGGAGGTGGCCACGGAGGAGGGGGTGGAGCGGGCGGCCCTCTTCCTTTACCGCCCCGAGACCCGGGAGCTGGTGGGGGAGGTGGCCTCGGGAAGGGGGCGGCACTACACGGTCTCGGCCATCGCCCTGCCCCTTTACCAAAAGGGCCCGGTGCAGGAGGCCTTCTTCGCCGAGGGACCCTTGAGGCGCAAGGAGGAGTGGCTTCTGCCGGTGGTGGGGGAGGAGGCCTCCTTCTGTTGGGCCGACCCCGAGGGGCGGTGCACGGAGCGCCCCCGGGCCACCCGGGAAAGCCGCCCCTTGGTCTGCCCCTCCTGCCCCCGCTTCGCCGCCAGAGGGGTCCTG
>BBBN01000360.1 GCA_001311585.1 Thermus sp. JCM 17653 | reverse complement strand
CCCCCTCCTTAGGGGCCTCCCCCTTGAGGTGGGCCTCCGTTTCCTGAAGCAGCCTCCGCGGCAGGTAAAGCGCTTGGGACAATCGCCCCCTCCTTGGCCCTATACTATGGGCACCAAGAAGGAGGCGCCATGATCCGAACCGTAGCCCTGGTAGGGCACGCAGGCAGCGGCAAAACCACCCTCACCGAAGCCCTTCTTTTCCACACGGGAGCCAAGGAACGCATGGGCCGCGTGGAGGAAGGCACCACCACCACGGACTACACCCCCGAGGCCAGGCTCCACCGCACCACGGTGCGCACCGGGGTGGCCCCCCTCCTCTACCGGGGCCACCGGGTCTTCCTCCTGGACGCCCCGGGCTACGGGGACTTCGTGGGGGAGATCCGGGGGGCCTTGGAGGCCGCGGACGCCGCTTTGGTGGCGGTTTCGGCGGAAAACGGGGTCCAGGTGGGCACGGAACGGGCCTGGACCGTGGCGGAGCGGCTGGGCCTTGCCCGGATGGTGGTGGTCACCAAGCTGGACAAGGGCGGGGACTACTACGCCCTCCTGGAGGACCTAAGGAGTACTCTAGGCCCCATCCTCCCCATAGACCTCCCCCTCTACGAGGGGGGGCGGTGGGTGGGGCTCATAGACGTCTTCCACGGGAAAGCTTACCGCTACCAGGAGGGGCGGGAAGTGGAGGTGGCGGTCCCCGAAGCCGAACGGGAAAGGGCGGAGCGCTTCCGCCAGGAGGTCCTCGAGGCCATCGTGGAGACCGACGAGGGCCTCTTGGAGAAGTACCTGGAGGGGGAGGAGGTCACGGGGGAGGCCCTGGAGAAGGCCTTCCACGAGGCGGTGCGGAAGGGCCTCCTTTACCCGGTGGCCCTGGCCTCCGGGGAGGCGGGGATCGGGGTGCTTCCCCTTCTGGACCTGATCCTCGAGGCCCTCCCCTCCCCCACGGAGCGCTTCGGGGAAGGCCCCCCTCTGGCCAAGGTCTTCAAGGTCCAGGTGGACCCCTTCATGGGCCAGGTGGCCTACCTGCGCCTCTACCGGGGAAGGCTCAGGCCCGGGGACAGCCTCCAAAGCGAGGCCGGACAGGTGCGCCTCCCCCACCTCCACGTGCCCATGGGGAAGGACCTCTTGGAGGTGGAGGAAGCGGAGGCCGGGTTCATCCTGGGGGTCCCCAAGGCGGAAAGCCTCCACCGGGGCATGGTCCTCTGGCAAGGGTCTAGGCCGGAAAGCGAGGAGGTGCCCTTCGCCCGCCTGCCTGAGCCAACGTGCCCGTGGCCCTTTACCCCAAGGGGCGCACCGACGAGGCCAGGCTGGGGGAGGCCTTGCGGAAGCTCCTGGAGGAAGACCCGAGCCTGAAGCTAGAGCGCCAGGAGGAGACGGGGGAGCTCCTCCTTTGGGGCCACGGGGAGCTCCACCTCACCACCGCCAAGGAGCGCCTAGGGGACTACGGGGTGGAGGTGGAGTACTCCCTCCCCAAGGTGCCTACCGGGAGACCATCCGGAAGGTGGCCGAGGGCCAGGGCAAGTACAAGAAGCAGACCGGGGGGCACGGCCAGTACGGGGACGTGTGGCTTAGGCTGGAGCCCGCCCCCGAGTACGCCTTTGAGTGGCGCATCACCGGCGGGGTCATCCCCAGCAAGTACCAGGAGGCCATAGAGGAGGGGATCAAGGAGGCGGCCAAGAAGGGGGTGCTGGCGGGTTTCCCGGTGATGGGCTTCAAGGCCATCGTCTACAACGGCTCCTACCACGAGGTGGACTCCTCGGACCTCGCCTTCCAGATCGCCGCGAGCCTGGCCTTCAAAAAGGTGATGGCCGAGGCGCAGCCGGTGCTCCTAGAGCCCATCTACCAGATCAAGGTCCTCGTCCCCCAGGAACGGGTGGGGGACGTCCTCGCCGACCTCCAGGCCCGGCGGGGGCGGATCCTGGGGATGGAGCAGGAGGGGGCCCTGAGCGCGGTGCGGGCCGAGGTGCC
>BBBN01000359.1 GCA_001311585.1 Thermus sp. JCM 17653 | reverse complement strand
TTGGCCACCAGGAGGGGCCCCACCCCCCTCCCCAGGGCCCCCCCGCTCCTTAAGGCCACGTACCGGTCCCGCACCCGGCCGTAGGCGGCGTAGGAGAGCTTGGTGAGGGGTAGCCTCCCCTCCAAGGCCCAAAGGTTCAGGGTTTCCACGTCCTCCAAAACCGGCTCCACGGGGACGGGGCTTTCCACCCGGCCGTGGGTGAGGGCGTAGAAGATGAAGGTGTCGTTGGGGCAGGGGGAGTAGCCCAGCTTCAAGGCCTCCATGCCCCTCACTGTACCCCTTTGAGGGCCTTCTTGAAGACCTCCGGGGCGAAGGCCTTGAGGGCCCGCAAGAACCCCGTGGTTCCCCGGGCCCGCCCGGGGATGACGTACACCGGCACCCCCAGGCGCTCGGCCTCGAGGCGCACGGGCTCGGAGAGGTCGTGGCCCACGTAGCTGGAGACGATCATGAGGCCGTGGGCCTTCTCCAAGCGGCTCTGGATGCGCCTCAGGGCCTCCTTGCCCACCCCGGCGCTGTCGGCGTCGTACCAGTCCACCTTGAGGCCCCGGGCCTCCAAAAAGGGCACCAGGCGGCTCCTAAGCTGGGTATGCCCCCCCACCACCAGGAGGTGCTCCCCGTGGAAGCGGGGGAGGTCCTCCTCCAAAAGGTCCCCGAGGGATTCGGGCAGGCGGGGCGCCTCCTCCCCCAAGGCCTTCAAACCCTCTCCCACCGCCCTAAGCTCCTCCAGGTAGAGGGCGAGGCTCTCGTCGTGGGGCTTGAGGAAGAGGAGGTTCCGGAGAAGCTCCCGGGCCAAGGCCAGGTCCTTCTCCCGGTAAAGGCCACCTCCAGGGCCTTCTGCCAGTACTCCGCCGCCCGGCGCCAGTCCCCCTGGGCCTCGTGGTGCTCGGCCAGGTCAAAGAGGACCTCCAGGGCCTGGGGGTGCCCCTGGAGCTCGGAAAGGAGAAGGGCCTCCGCCTCCGCCGCCCTCCCCGCCCCGTAGAGGGCGGCCAGGTACTGCCCCCGCACGGCCTCGGCTCGGGGCTTTCCCGGAAGGAGCGGGAGAGGCGGTAGGCCAGGGCCAAAAGCTCCAGGGGAGGGCTTGGGGTGCGGCCCAGGGCCTGGTAGAGCAGGCTAAAGGCGGCCCAAGGCCCCTCCAGCCTCTCCAGGAGGTGCAGTAGCCCCAGGAGGTCCTCCTCGGCCACGGCCTCGAGCCCCGCATCCCGGGCCCGGGAAAGGAGCTCCCGGGCCAGGACCTCCTCTCCCCCTTCAAGGCCTCCTGGGCCAGCCGGAAGAGGTAGGGGGCGGGGTAGGCCCTTAGGGCGTGGGCCCGCTTGTGGTCCCCCAGGACCTCCTTTAGGGGGCGGCCCAGGATCCGCTTCACCTCGGCCAGATGGTGGAAGGCCAGGCCCGCCACCTCTCCCTCCCCGTGGCGGGCCGCCTGCTCCAGGAGGTGCAGGGCCTCGGCCATGCGCCCTTCCCGCTGGCGGAGGATGCCGAGGAGCAAGGAGGCCTCGGGGATCTCCGCCCGGCTCAAGGCCTCGGTGAGGTAAGGCTCCACGGCCTTCAGGTCCTCCCCCCGGTACGCCAGGGGGGTGCGGAGGCGGAGGGCGCTCAAGGCCAGCCCCAGGAACCCTTCGGCCTCGTCCCGATCGGCAAGCTCCTGGCGTAGCGCTCGGCCCGGGCGAAGAGCCCTTGAACAAGGGCCGCCCGCAGCCCAAGCCGGAGCATCTCCCGGGTGAGGAGGCCTGGGGCGAGGTCCTCCACGAACTCCGCCCGGCGGCTCACCTCCGCCCACTCCCCCTCCCGGGCAAAGCGGCGCATCCTCTCGGTGATGCGCTCCAGGGCCTCCTGGATGTAGAGCTCCGCCTCGGGGAGGCCCGACTCCACGAACTGCCTCAGGGCGTCGGCGTACCGCCCCTGGGCGAGGTAAACCCGGCCCAGGGCCAGCCGGTACCGCCCGCCCCGCACCGCCAGG
>BBBN01000358.1 GCA_001311585.1 Thermus sp. JCM 17653 | reverse complement strand
CCCTGGCCCAGGCGTACGGCCTGGCCCTGGCGGCCTACGTGCGCCCCACGGGCTACCGCCTCTACGCCCACGGGGGGATGCCCGTGCCCCAGGGGACCTTCAGGCCTTAGGCTCTTCCTTCTTTTCCTCGCCCTCCTGCAGGCCCTTCTTGAACTCCCGCGCGACTGGCCGATGCCCCGGGCCAGCTCGGGAAGCTTCTTGGCGCCGAAGAGGAGGAGGATGACCAGAAGGATGAGGACGATCTCCAGGGGTCCTAAGTGCATGGGGCCATGATAGCACGCCTTGACCCTCCTAGGGTGAGGTGCTATCGTGGCCTCTGGGTGGCCACGGCCTCCGGGGCGTAGCGCAGGCCGGTAGCGCACTGCTTTGGGAGCAGGGGGTCGCCCGTTCAAATCGGGCCGCCCCGACCACGCGGGAGTAGCTCAGTTGGTAGAGCATCGGCCTTCCAAGCCGAGGGTCGCGGGTTCGAGTCCCGTCTCCCGCTCCAAAGGGCCGGGGCTTATGCCCCGGCTCCCTTGCTTGGGCCCGTAGCTCAGAGGACAGAGCAGCCGCCTTCTAAGCGGTCGGTCGGGGGTTCGAATCCCTCCGGGCCCGCCAGTTTTTGCAACTTCGGGAGATTCTGGAAGAGCTCAAGAGGAAGGCCTGAGCCGGTTCCAGAGGAAAAGGGTCAGGTACCCTAGGCCGAGCTCCGGCCTGGGGTCGTGGGTTACGGAAAGGGCGAAGGCGTGAAAGAGGAGGCTTTCCAAGGCGTGGCGGGGGCTCCTGGGGAGAAGGGCCTTCAGGGCGGGGCCCTGCCTCAAGGCGAGGAGGGCGAGGTAGGGAAGGTAGGGCCAGGGCCCGGTGCCAAGGCCCAAGGCGGAGACCCCGAGGCTCAGGAAGGCCAGGGCCCGGGCCGGGGGAAGGGGGTCTAGGCCCAAGGGTTTGAGCTCGTTCCACGGGAGCTCTTCCTCCCCCGGCCAAGGCTCCCGAAAGAGGAGAAGCCGCTTGCCCTCGTGGCCGCCCAAGTAGAGGCGGGGGTCCGGGGCCACCCCTAAGGGGAGGAGGAGGGCGGGGTTTTCCCGGAGGCCCTGGAAGAGGAAGGGGTCCAAGGGAAGGCCGTCCACCAGGAACCAGGTGTGGGGCCTTCCCGAGAGGAGGAAGCCCAGGGCCCTTTCCACCCGGTGCCCCCGGTGGGCGAGGATGCCGGGCCAAGCCTCAGGGGGTTCTGGGAGGAGGGCTTCCCGCCAAGGAGGGCTGGCCTCGAGGGGCACGGTGCGGAGCCGGAAACGGACCTCCAAGGCCTCTCCTTCCTTCAGGGCGAAGCGGGCGAGGAGGTTCCCGCGGGCCTCGAGGGCCTCCAGGGGCTTGTGGGAAAGGGAGACCTCCCCCACCTCCTGCCCCGGGAGGGTCTGGGGCAGGGGGAGGGTGAACTCCCCGCCCTGGGGGGTGTGGAAGCGCAGGGCCCAGGTCACGCCCTTAGGCTACCTGGCCGGGTTTCTCCTTGACAGGAGGCGCCTGCGGGTCATAGTATGCCTATATGCGCATTTGCGCATACACGCTTTAAGGAGCAGGAGCCATGCCCGACGCCCTCCATCGGTATAAGGCCGAGTTTTTTTAAAGCCCTGGCCCACCCCTTGCGTTTGGCTATCCTGGATGCCTTGCGCCAGGGGGAGAAGAGCGTGTCCGCCCTGCAGGAGGAGCTTGGGGTGGAGCAGTCTTCCCTCTCCCGGCAACTCGCCTTTCTGCGGGAGCGGGGGTTTTTGCGGGCGCGAAGGCAGGGGACCTGGTCTACTACGGGGTGGCGGACCCCGAGGTCTACGCTTTCTTGGATCTGGGACGCCGTTTGTTCCAGCGGCACCTGGCCTCGGAGCAGGAACGGCTGAAGGCCTTGAGGGAGGGGGTGTGATCCCGCTTTTGGCCTTGGCGGGCCTCGGCCTGGGCATGGCCAGCCTCTTGGGCCTGCGCGCTCCCCGGGCTGGGGCCTACCCCTTGGG
>BBBN01000357.1 GCA_001311585.1 Thermus sp. JCM 17653 | reverse complement strand
CCCGAGCCGCTCCCCGAGAGGGCCCCCAGGAGAAGGCCGTAGGCCAGCGCCGCCGCGGGCGAACCCAAGACCCGGGCCAGGAGACGGCGGCGCCCCTTCCAGCCGGAAAGGACCTCGGAGACCAGGTGGAGGCCCAGAAAGAAAAGGGCCAGGCCCGCAAGGAAGCGCACGGGGAAAGTATAACGAGAAGCCGGCCCGAAGGCCGGCCGGTGGTCGGGGAGACTGGATTTGAACCAGCGACCCCCTCGTCCCGAACGAGGTGCGCTACCGGGCTGCGCTACTCCCCGTAGCGGAGTCCAGTATAGGGGAGGAAGGCCCAAAGGTCAAAGGGGTTGACACCCTCCCGAGGTTTTCCTACACTAGCTCCTAACCGCGCCGGGGCGCGGCGAAAACCAGCCCGTTCTCTTATCCAGAGCGGTGGAGGGTACGGCCCTGTGAAACCGCGGCAACCTCCCGCCCCTTCCGTTCCATGGCCGGACGCGGGCGGGGCTGGTGCCAAGGCCGGCCCGGGCGGGGGAAACGCCCGGGGACGATAAGAGAGGGGGGTAAGCGCCACGCCCAACCCCTTCTTGGCGAGAGAACGGTCTTGCCGGGAAGAGGCTTTTTACGGCCCCTTCCAAGGCCAAGCGCCCCAGGGCGGGTCTTTGGAAAGGAGGCCGTATGCGCTTTGAGACCCTACAGCTCCACGCGGGCTACGAGCCCGAGCCCACCACCCTTAGCCGCCAGGTCCCCATCTACCCCACCACGAGCTACGTCTTCCAAAGCCCCGAGCACGCCGCCAACCTCTTCGCCCTCAAGGAGTTCGGGAACATTTACTCCCGCATCATGAACCCCACGGTGGACGTGCTGGAGAAGCGCTTGGCGGCCCTGGAGGGGGGAAAGGCCGCCCTGGCCACCTCTAGCGGCCACGCCGCCCAGTTCCTGGCCCTCACCACCCTGGCCCAGGCGGGGGACAACCTCGTCTCCACCCCCAACCTCTACGGGGGCACCTTCAACCAGTTCAAGGTAACCCTAAAAAGGCTCGGCATAGAGGTGCGCTTCACCTCCCGCGAGGAGCGCCCCGAGGAGTTTCTGGCCCTCACCGACGAAAGGACCCGGGCCTGGTGGGTGGAGTCCATCGGGAACCCGGCCTTGAACATCCCCGACCTCGAGGCCCTGGCCCAGGCCGCCCGGGAAAAGGGGGTGGCCCTCATCGTGGACAACACCTTCGGCATGGGGGGCTACCTCCTAAGGCCCCTGGAGTGGGGCGCCGCCTTGGTCACCCACTCCCTCACCAAGTGGGTGGGGGGGCACGGGGCGGTGATCGCCGGGGGCATCGTGGACGGGGGGAACTTCCCCTGGGACAACGGCCGCTACCCCTTGCTCACCGAGCCCCAGCCCGGCTACCACGGCCTAAGGCTCACCGAGGCCTTCGGGGAGCTGGCCTTCATCGTCAAGGCCCGGGTGGACGGCCTCCGCGACCAGGGGCAGGCCCTGGGGCCCTTTGAGGCCTGGGTGGTCCTCCTGGGCATGGAAACCCTCTCCCTAAGGGCCGAGCGCCACGTGGAAAACACCCTGCACCTCGCCCACTGGCTTTTGGAACGGCCCCAGGTGGCCTGGGTAAACTACCCCGGGCTGGAGAGCCATCCCCACTACGAAAGGCCCAGAAGTACTTCAAGGGAAAGCCGGGTGCCGTCCTCACCTTCGGCCTAAAAGGCGGGTACGAGGCGGCGAAGCGCTTCATCTCCCGGCTCAAGCTCATCTCCCACCTGGCCAACGTGGGGGACACCCGCACCCTGGCCATCCACCCCGCCTCCACCACCCACTCCCAGCTCTCCCCCGAGGAGCAGGCCCAGGCCGGGTCCTACCGGAGATGGTGCGGCTTAGCGTGGGCCTGGAGCACGTGGAGGACCTAAAAGCCGAGCTGGAGGAGGCCCTGGCATGAGCGAGATCGCCCTCGAGGCCTGGGGGGAGCACGAGGCCCTCCTCCTCAAGCC
>BBBN01000356.1 GCA_001311585.1 Thermus sp. JCM 17653 | reverse complement strand
CACCCGCTCCACCCTAACCCCGGCCACCCGCTCGGCCTGGCGGAGGCTTTGGCGGATGGCCTCGCTGGTGCGCTCCAGGTTCACCACCACCCCCCGCCTGAGCCCTTGGGAGGGAGCGGTGCCCTCCCCGATGATGTCCAGAACGCCATCGGGAGCCAGCTCACCGATGACGGTGGTGACTTTGCTGGTGCCAACGTCCAGTCCGGCGATAATCATGGGCCTACGCTCACCCCCCAAGAATACAGGTAAATATGGCCTTCCCGCAAAGGAGCGCCTGCTTGGGCATACTCTAACAGAAACCGGGCCTTTGGGGCAAAGAGGGTCAAGCCCTCGCCCTCCACCCAGTACCCCGCCGGGGTGTACCTGAGCCTCTTGGCCTTGGGAAAGGCCCGTGCCAGGGCCAGGAGGTCGGCCTTGGGCAGGGGACCCCGCCCTTCCACCCGAGGCCCTTGGGCCCAGGGGGCCCCGCCTGGGAGAAGGGTGCCGTCTTGGGCCAAGGCGGAGCCGTCCGCCAGGGGCAAGAAGGGCGTCCGTTCCCGGAGGACCAGGCGCACCGCGCCCGGCCTTGGCTTTTCCAAGCGGGCCTCCGCCACCCAGGGGCCTGCCGGAGGGGGGCGAGACGGGAAGGGCCCACCCAGAGCCAGGCTTCCCCGATGAAGGCCCACCCGGGCGAGGACGTCTTCCCGTTTGAGGTGCTTTAGGCCCACCACCTCCACCTCTTCCACGGGGAAGAGGACGAGGCTGGCCACGTAGAGGGTGGCGAGGAGAAGGGAGGCCAGGAGGAGCCTCACGAAGCCCATTCTAGCCTCCGAGGGTGAGCCTTTCCCGAACTCACGGCCACACCTCCCATTCCAGCTCCAAGGGGAGTTCCTCTTGAATGCGCCGGAGAAGCTCCAGCACGTCCTTGGCTGTGGCCCGGCCCAGGTTGACGATGAAGTTGCCGTGCTCCAGGGCCACCATGCGTCCCCCACCCGGAGGCCCTTGAGGCCCCTTTCGTCGATGAGCCTTCCCGCCGACTGCCCCGGCGGGTTTTTGAAGGCGCAGCCGGCGCTTTTCCGCTTGGGCTGGCCCTTGCGGGCGGCGTCCACTTCGGCCATCTTCTTGCGGATCTCCTCCAGGGGGCGCTCCTTAAGCTTTAACTTCACCCGGGTGACGATGCCCCCTTGGGGAAGGTGGCTTTTCCGATAGCCAAAGCCGAGCTCCGCCGGGGTGTAGATGCGGAAGGCCCCCTCGTGGAAGATCTCCACCGCCTCCAGGGCGTCCGCCATCTCCCCGAAGCGGGTGCCGGCGTTCATCTTCACCGCGCCCCCCACCTGGGCCGGGATGCCGAGAAGCCCCTCCAAGCCGGAAAGGCTAGCCCGGGCCGCCTCTTGCACCAGGAGGGGGAGCAAAACCCCCGCTCCCACCCAGCCCCCCAGGTCGTAGGCTGGAACTCCCCGGCCAGGCGGATCACCCGCTCGGGCACGCCCTCGTCCATGACCAAGAGGTTGGAGCCGTTGCCCAGAACCCGGTAGGGGGCCTCCGTGGCCTTCTTGAGTTCCTCGCGGGTCTCCACGGTCCAAAGCTCCGCCGGGCCTCCCACCCCCAAGGTGGTGAGGTCCTTGAGGAGGACGCGTTCAACCCTCATGGACCAACCTCCAGGCGAGTTCCGTCACGTCTCCCGCCCCTAGGGTAAGCCAAAGGTCCTCCGGGGCGGCCGTGGCCCGGGCGTAGGCCAGGGCCTCCTCCTTGTCCAGGAAGCGGGCCTCCACTCCCTGGCGGCGAAGCCCCTCGGCGATCTTTGCGCTCAGCTCCCCGGGGGAAACCTCCCCCCTTTCCCCGGCGGTGTAGGTGGGGAGGACCACCACCTCCTGGGCCAGGGCCAGGGCCTCCACGAACTCCTCCCAAAGGGCCTGGGTGCGGAGAAGGCGGTGGGGCTGGAAGAGGACCCTTAGGCGCCTTCAAGTGGCCCGCCGCCTCGAGGGTGGCCCGCACCTCCGTGGGGTGGTGGGCGTAGTCGTCCACCACCAAGG
>BBBN01000355.1 GCA_001311585.1 Thermus sp. JCM 17653 | reverse complement strand
CCTTGTTGTTGATCATCATTTATTTTCAATTCTAGGGGTTAAAGATCAACTAAAGGATCAACATCAGAGCCGAGCAAATCGGAATGAAAGCAGATTCTCTGCCTTAAGCGCTGCTGGACCGTGGGCACCCCGGCGGTGAAGGTCACCCCCTCCCCGTCAAAGAGCTCCACCAAGGAGCGGGGTCCAGCCTGGGCCCGGGCAGGACCTGCTTGGCCCCCACCAGGGTGGCGGCGTAGGACAGGCACCAGGACTGCTCCCATGCCGGGGACGGCGAAGTAGGCCTCCAGGTGGCGGAAGTGGTTGAAGCCCAGGGTGGCCACCCGGTCCCTCACGCCCACCCCGAGGGCCTTCAGCCCCCCATGAGCCTTTTGGCCCTTTGGTGGATCTCGGCGTAGGTGGTGCGGTGCACCTCCCCGGTGTGGAGGCGGGAGACCACCTCCTTCCGGCCAAAGAGCTCCGCCGCCCTTTCCAGAAAGTCCCAAAGGTTCAGCTCCTCGTCCATCATGGTGCTCGGGAACATGCGCACCTCCTTGGTTTTGGACCCAGTATAAGCCCTTACCCCACCCGGTAGAAGACCCCCTTGGCGAAGGCCACCCGCTTGCCCTCCAAAAGCGCCTCCCCGGCGGCGTGAAGGAGGGAGCGCCCAGGGTGGACCACCCACCCGCGGGCGAGGAGCGTCCCCTCCCGCACGGGCCTCAGGTAGCTCACGGAAAGCTCCGCGGTCACCACCTTGGCCCCCAGGCTTTCCACCGCCTGGCCTAGGGCGCTGTCCAGAAGGGCCGCCAGGATCCCCCCGTGGACGATCCCCTGTCCCTGGAGGAACTCCTCCCGCACCGCTAGGAGCAGCTCCGCCTCTCCCCCCTCCTTCTTGAGGATCTGCGCCTGGAACCAGCGGGCGAAAGGCTCAACGCTCCTCCTTCGGCTTCCTGCGGATCATGGTGACGAACTCGCCCTCCTGTACCACCTCGCCCCTTTGGTTCAGGACCCGCACCCTCTGGACCACGATCCCCCGGTCGGGCTTGGAGGTCTCCCGCTTCTCCAGGATCTCCGTTTCCCCGTGGACGGTGTCCCCGATGAGGACGGGCTTTAAGAACTTGTAGTTGCGGATCTCCATCCAGGCGATCACCGTGCCCTCGAGGTGGCCGGTGCGTTGCCTGAGCCCCGTGAGCATGGAAAGGACCAGAAGCCCGTGGGCGATGCGCTGGCCGAAGGGAGTATCCTTGGCGAACTCGGCGTCGGTGTGGATGGGGTTGTAGTCCCCCGAGACCCCGGCGAAGTTCACCACGTCCGCCTCGGTCACCGTGCGGGCCGGGGTGGTGAAGCGCTGGCCGACCTCAAAGTCCTCAAAGTACATGGGCATTTTTCTCACCTCCTTTGGGGCCAAAGCCTGGGGGCAGGCCGGGCGGGCCCACGATGGACCGGCCCCCGTCCACGTAGAGCGTCTGGCCCGTGATGTAGGCGCTCTCCTCCGAGAGGAGGAAAAGGGCGGCCTGGGCTACTTCCTCCGGCCTTCCCGCCTGGCCCAGGGGCGAGGCGCCCACCTCCTGTTCCCGGGCCCAGGGGGGAAGCCCCGCCGTCATGGGGGTTTGGATGAGGCCGGGGAGGAGGGCGTTGACCCGGATGCCTTACGGGCGAGCTCCAAGGCCAGGGTGCGGGCCAGGCCCACCACGCCCAGCTTGCTGGCGGCGTAATGGGCGAGGCCGAAGGCGCCCAGGGCGGCCACGGAGCCGGTAAGGACCAGGCTTCCTCCCTCTTCTAGGACCTCCCCCGCCTTCCTCGCCACCAGGAAGCTTCCCGTGAGGTTGGCCCGGGGGACTTTCTCCCAGGCCTCGAGGGAAAGGTTCCAGGAGAGGGCGGAGTGGGCTACCCCCGCGAAGTGGGCCACCCCGTGGAGGCGCCCGAACTCCTCCAGGGCTTCCGCGAAGGCCTGTTCCACCGCTTTCGGGTCGGACGCGTCCGCCACCACGGCGATGGCCTCGGCCTCGAGGGCCGCCACCGCCTCGGCCAGGG
>BBBN01000354.1 GCA_001311585.1 Thermus sp. JCM 17653 | reverse complement strand
CCCCGCCCACCTCCTCGCCCCCCCGCAAAGCCGGAGGAAGCTTTCCGAGCTCGGCCTGCACACGGTGCGGGACGTTCCTCCACCACTACCCCCGCCGCTACGAGGACCCGACGGGCCCTCCCCGGGGTGCGCTTTCTGGAGGAAGGCAGAAGGCCACCCTCTCCGTGAAGGTCCTCGCCAAGGAGCTCGTCAAGACCCCCAAGAAGGGGATGCAGCTGGTCCAGGTGAAGGCCCAGGACGCCTGGGGGTGGCGCATCACCCTGGTCTGGTTCAACCAGCCCTGGGTCCTCTCCCAGATCGAAGAGGGGGCCACCCTCATCGTCACCGGAGGGTGGGGCGGCGCAGCGGGGTCCAGCTCTACGTGGAGCACTTTGAGGACGAGGGCACCGAGTCCCTCTCCACCGGGCGCATCGTCCCCATCTACCCCGCCAAGGAGGGGGTGAGCCAGGCCTTCCTCCGGCGCACCGTCCACCGGGCCCTGGAGCTCGCCCTCCCCCTCCCCGACCCCCTGGCAGGCCTACCGGGAGGACCTCGGCCTCATGCCCTACCTCGAGGCCCTAAAGGCCATCCACTTCCCCGAGGACGAGGAAGCCTGAAGCGGGCCCTCCTCCGCCTCAAGTTTGACGAGTACCTCCTCCTGGAGCTCAAGGCCCTCCTGGAGGCGGGAGGAATGGTCCTCGGCCGGAGCTTCCGGGTGGAGGAGGCCTGGGTGGAGGCCTTCAGGAAGGCCCTCCCCTTCCCCCTCACCAAGGCCCAGGAGAGGGTCATGGGGGAGATCGCCCAGGACATGCGAAGCCCCCGCCAGATGGCCCGCCTCCTCCAGGGGGACGTGGGCTCGGGGAAGACGGTGGTGGCGGCCTTCGCCCTCTTCCTCGCCGCCCAAAACGGGGCCCAAGGGGCCCTCATGGCCCCCACGGAGATCCTGGCCAAGCAGCACTACCAGAACCTCACCCGCTACCTCTTTCCCCTGGGGGTGAGGGTGGAGCTCCTTTTGGGCTCCATGACGGCCAAGGAGAAGGAGGCCGCCACGGCCCGCCTCCTCTCGGGGGAGGCCCAGGTGGCCGTGGGCACCCACGCCTCATCCAGGAGGGGGTGGGCTTTAGGGACCTGGGCCTCGCCGTGGTGGACGAGGAGCACCGCTTCGGGGTCCTGCAGCGCCGGGCCCTCCTCAAGCTGGCCAAGGCGCCGCCGGACGTCCTCGTCATGTCCGCCACCCCCATCCCCCGCTCCTTGGCCTTAACCCTCTACGGGGACCTCGAGGTGAGCGTCCTGGACGAGATGCCCCCAGGACGCGTCCGGTGAAGACCAAGGTCCTCCCCCACCGCCTCCGCCTCCAGGCCTACGCCTTCGCCCGGGAGGAGGTGCGAAAGGGGCACCAGGTCTTCGTGGTGGCCCCGGCCATTGAGGAGAGCGAGGAGCTGGACCTCAAGGCGGCCACCACCCTCTACGAGGAGCTTAAAGGCCTCCTCCCCGGGGTGCGCCTCGCCCTCCTCCACGGAGGATGCCCGCCCGGGAGAAGGACGAGGTCATGGAGCCTTCCGGCGCGGGGACTACGACCTTCTGGTCTCCACCACCGTGGTGGAGGTGGGGGTGGACATCCCCAAGGCCACCCTCATCATCGTGGAAAACGCCGAGCGCTTCGGCCTCGCCCAGCTCCACCAGCTCAGGGGCCGGGTGGGGCGGGGGGGGCTTCAGGCTACGCCGTCTTCATCGCGGGAGAGGCGGGCCAGAAAACCCTGAAGCGCCTTAAGGTCCTGGAGGAGTCCACGGACGGCTTCTACATCGCCGAGATGGACCTGAAGCTTCGGGCCCCGGGGAGCTTCGCGGCACGCGGCAGTCCGGGTACCCCGAGCTCAAGCTGGGCGACCTCGCCGAGGACACGGGGATCATTGAGAAGGCCCGGGCCCTGGCCAAGGCCATCGTGGACAAGGACCCCACCCTGGACCTCCCCGAGCACCGGGCCCTCAAGGAGGAGCTCAGGGCCCAGGCGGAGCGGGTGGGCTTCCGGGAAG
>BBBN01000353.1 GCA_001311585.1 Thermus sp. JCM 17653 | reverse complement strand
CCCCCCCGGAGACGTGGGCCCCCCTCTTCCCGGCACGGAGGTGCGCGTCGGCGAGGAAGGGAGATCCAGGTACGGGGCCCCAGGTCTTCCAGGGCTACTTCAAGCAGGAAAAGGCCACCCGGGAGAGCTTCACCGAGGACGGCTTCTTCCGCACGGGGGACGCGGGCTTCTTTGACGAGCGGGGCATTTGGTGATCCTGGGGCGGGTGAAGGAGGTGGGGGCGCTGGAGGACGGAACCCGCTTCGCCCCCCAGTTTTTGGAAAACCGCCTGAAGTACTCCCCCTACATCCGGGAGGCCATCGTGCTCGGCCATGGGAAGCCCTTCGTCACCGCCCTCATAGAGCTCGACCCGGAGAACGTCCAGAACTGGGCCAGGAGGCGGGGCCTCCCCTTCACCACCTACCTCTCCCTCACGGAGCGCCCCGAGGTGCGCGCCCTGATCGCCGAGGAGATCCGCATGGTGAACGAGACCCTTCCCGAGAAGCTCAAGATCCGCCGCTTTGCCCTTCTGCCCAAGGAGCTCCATCCCGACGACGAGGAGATCACCCGCACGCGCAAGGTCCGCCGCCAGATCGTGGAGGCCCGCTACGGGCCGGTGATCCAGGCCCTCTACGGGGAAGGGGGCCGGGTGGAGGTGGCCCTGCCCATCCGCTACCTCGAGGGGGAGGGAAGGTTGGAGGCGAGCCTCGAGGTCCAGGAGGTCTAGGGTGTACGCCCTCTCCAAGCGCCTCACCGACGCCTTTAGCCTGCGCTTTGCCCGGGCGGTGCGGGAGACCTACCGGGAGGACGAGGCCTACGCCAGCACCCCCTTGGGCCGCCTCGCCCTCTACGCCTTCCTCCTCCTGCTCCTCCTCCTCCCCCTCCTCCTCGGCCCCTACCCCATGTACGTGGCCACCCTGGTGGCCATCGGGGCCCTCTCCGCCCTGGGCCTCCACCTCCTGGTGGGGGGGGCGGGGCAGATCTCCTTAGGCCACGCCGCCTTCATGGGGGTGGGGGCCTACGCCGCGAGCCACCTCGCAGGCCCCCTGGCCCCCCTGGGCGTCCTCCTGGGAGGAGGGATCGCCGCCTTCCTGGGGCTCCTCCTTGGGCTTCCCTCCCTCCGGATCAAGGGGGTGTACCTGGCCATCGCCACCCTGGCCTTCCAGTTCCTGGCGGACTACGCCTTCAAGACCTGGGAGGCGGTCACGGGGGGGATCCGGGGCCGGACCCTCCCTCCCCCTGAGGTCCTGGGCCTAAGCCTGGACACTCCGGAAAAGCTCTGGTACCTGGTCCTCCTCTTCGCCCTCCCCCTTTTCTTCTACGGCAAGCGCCTCCTCATGACCCGGGCCGGGCGGGCCTTCATGGCCGTGCGGGACAACGACCTCTCCGCCCGGGTGGCGGGGGTGGACCTCACCCGGGTGAAGCTTTTCGCCTTCGCCCTCTCCGCCTTCTACGCCGGGGTAGCGGGGGGGCTTCTCGCCCAGCTCTACAAGGCGGTGACCCCGGAGTACTTTCCCCTCTCGGTGAGCATCCAGTACCTGGCCATGGTCATCGTGGGCGGGGCGGGGACGGTCCTGGGGGCGGTTCTGGGAGCCTTCTTCGTCCTCCTCATCCCCGAGGTGCTCAACAGCCTGGTGGGCACCCTGGGCCCCCAGTACGCCGCCACCCTGGCCGCTTGGCGCAACGTGGTCTTCGGCCTCCTGATCCTGGTCTTCCTCATCCTGGAGCCTTTGGGCCTGGTGGGGCTTTGGGGGAGGGTCCGGAACTACTTCCGCACCTGGCCCCTTCCCTACTGACGGTTCCCGTCCTCGAGGTGGCGGAAGGCCACCGGAAGGCCCACCAGGAGGCCGAAGGAGAGGTGGAAGGGGGTCCTCCAGAGGAGGGCGGCCAGGAGGGGAAGGGCGAGGGCCACCGCCAGGGCCGCCCGGTAAGGCCTGCGGGAAAGGAGGTACAGGAGGGCGAAGAGGGAGAGGGCCAGGAAAAAGAGCCTGGGGTCCACGGCCAGGAGGACCCCGGCCGCCGGGGCCAGGG